>JAZUPV010000123.1:0-30754 GCA_045605365.1 Clostridia bacterium | reverse complement strand
TCTCCTATTAGAGTGTGTTGTATAAAATTTTTGATTGTTAATTTTTTTTAAACAAAATTTCACAATAGGGGAGAGAAAAATGAAAAAATTATTAAAAGGGTTGTGCTTGTGCCTTATGATGGCTGTAGGCTTTGGCATTATGCAATATGCTACACCAGTATCACATAGTGCATACGCCGACACAACTGCAACCGAGAGTGCTTATGCCAATGTAAGCACCGCCGATATGGTTGGTTTATCAACTGACGGTGCAACTTATGACGCTGCTACTGGCAACTTTACCAATGTTGGAAGTTATGGTAGATTTGGTTTTGGTCCAAAGTATGAAAATGTACAAGTTACTAGTGTTGTTAGATTTTCTACAGTGGGCCATACTACATTTACCCTAAGAGCAAAAGGTGAAGGTCTTGCTCCAGCAGGTTCTTGGTCAGAAAACCAAGGTTATATGGTAAGATGGTATTCTCACGGTCAATTTGACTTTGTCAAAAATGGTACAGTAATAAGTGGTGCATTTTGGGGACCATTGCCTGCTATGGCTGTAGACACTGACTATACTGTAGTATTCAAAACTGTCAATATGAGCGATGGTAGTGTACAAGTATTGTTTACTATCAATGGTCTTACAGTAGTTGACTACAATGATCCAGTCAACGACAACGATACTCCTGATGACGCAACTGATGATGTTTTGCCTATTACTGGTGCTGGTTGGTATGCTATGACTAGTGAAGGTAGCGTATTTAGCGTTAGTGGTACTAAGAGAACTGTCCCTATTGTTAACTTAAGTGATATGGCTCCTGCCGTAGGTAGTAGCAACTTTGCTGGTGCAACTGTTGATGACAATGGTGTTGTTACTTCAAAGGGTACTGGTTCTGGCGGATTTTCTGGTGTAGGTTATTATTTTTATAATGATGGTCAAGGTTATGGTTACAAAACAGCCGTAACACCAAAAGCTGCTTCTGGTATATTGATACTTTCTATAGGCGCTTATAAAACAAACTCTCACGAGATGAATAGACCTAATACTGCAGTTTCTAGCGGTAGTTCTGGTTGGTCTTGGGACGACCACGGTTATGTAATATATTGGTATCCAAATGGTCAAATCTTTCTTGCTCGTGGCGAAGTAGAATCTACAAAACGAATAAGAGTATGGAATACTGGCGATAGTTATGTTGCTGATACTACATATAATGTAGAACTTGCTATGATGCCATTTGACGATGGTAGCGTAAAAGTTACATTCAAAATTGACGGTAGATCAACTCTAACTTATCTTGATATACCAGAGTATGATGCAGAAGGTAATGTTACTTATTCTCCTGCAAAGTTAGTGCACGGTACATCACACCTAAGCAAAATTACATATGCTCTTAATATGACACAAAGTGTAGAAGCAACTTTTGCTCCTATCAATCCTATTTCTGTTGACCAAAAAACTGTTATTACAAGTGATTTGGGTACAGGTGTGACAGGCGGCGGTTCAATATTTGATCGCAATGGCGCTGTTAGTTTGTTAAAGGGTGCTTTGTCTGTTGGTTGGAATGCAAATATTAAAAATTCTGTTATTAGATTTAATACAACATTTACTTCTAAAGGTTCTAGCAATCCAAACATTGTTTTCTTAATTAATTATAAAGGTGCCAACTTAGACCAACCTAATGGTGGAGACTGGACAAAGAAAGGTTATGCTTTTAGATTGTATTCAAACGGTATGACTTCTTTGCTAGACGGTGGCAAAGCTTTGTTTGATGGTTGGAACCCTTATGCTTATCCTGGTGTAAGTCTTGCACTTGATACCAATTTCTTATTTGAAATCGGTACAGTTACCGACGAAGCAACTTATACTAGAGTATGGCTAAAAATTAATGACAAATATGTCTTTAACTATCTTGATACTACAAACCCTGTTGTAGAGGGTGGCTGGTTCTCTATTTATAACGGTGGCAGCTATGTAGGCAATATGATGCCTTATGGGGTAGAATATCCTACAGTTACAACTGACATCGCTGATGGTGAAAAGGCTGGTATCAATGCTCCTGTAACACTTGGTTATACTTTAACTGGTGCAACAGACAGTGACAACGTAACATATTTTGTTGATGAAGCAAAATCTACAGCTACAGCAAATATAAGTGGCAACGTAGTAACACCATTAACAGAAGGTAGCTTAGTAGTATATGCTTGTGTTAACGGTATATATAGCAATGATGTTACTTTTGAAGTAGAACAAAAAGCTTATCCTGTAGTAATCAACCTACCAACAACTCCAATTATTGTTGGTGGAGAAAAAGTATCTATCGATGGCAAAATGTCAGATGATAGTGCTATTAGTACAAAAACATTTAGAATAGAAAATATCTCTGGTAGAGCAACTATCAACGCTGATGGAGAAATTACTCCTATAGCTGCTGGTACTATTAGAGTTTACACAACAATCAATGGGGTAGAATCTGAAGGATATATCCTAACAATTATCCCACAAATCGAAATTAGAAACGCAACAGCTATGGCAAAAGGCGGCACACTAGATAGCCTAGGTTATATTGCCAACTGTGATTTGCCTAACGAAATCATCACTGCTACTTATGAATTGGTAGAAGGTAGCCAATATGTAGAGTTTAACGCAGCGACAGGCTCAGTAAGAGCTCTAGAAATTGGTATCTTTGGCGTAAGAGTAACTTTAACTGGAGAGACCTTCCAAGCGGTTAGCCCAGTATGTCGTATCTCTATCGAAGAGCCTATCATTATTATCAACGACGGTCCTGTTGAAGATATGTATGTAGGACAAGAAATGCTACTTTATCCACACGTTTCTCAAGGTGGGGTAGCTGTAACTGATGTAGACCTTGTTGTTACTCTTGGTGAAGATTTAATCTCAACTGAAGTTGTAGAACAATCAGGCAAAAAATATGTAAAAATCACCGCTGTAGAAGCAGGTACTGTTCGTATCAAACCAAAAGTAAACGGTATCGTAGGTGTACAAGAAAGTGAATTTACTATTACATTATTAACTCCAACAATCATTGTTAACAATGTTTGTGTTGGACGTGCTCAAACATTAAGTGTTATGTTCAATTCTAACGACTTTGAATATAGCGATGTTGTTTATTCTATTGTAGAAGGTCAAGATGTTGCTACTCTAGACGGAGCTGTTTTGACTGGTACAAAAGTTGGTTCTGTAACTATCAAAGCTGTTATCGATGGCAAATATACCGCTCAAACAACAGTTCAAATTACAGACAAAGTTATCTTCAAAGGTATCGTTGACGGACAAGATATTCTTGTTGGTTCAAAAGTACAACTTGATTATTATGTATACGATCAAGAAGGTGTTGTTGAATCTGTAGAATATGTATTAGTTGATGGTCATACATATGCAGTATTGACAGAAGATGGATTATTAATCGCTAAAAAAATCGGTACAATCAAAGTTCAAGTAATTGTAGATGAAGTAAAATCTAATGTTCTTACTCTACACATTTATCAAAACACAAGCAAACTTGTAGGTTATATCGTACTTGGTTCTTTCTTGGTTGTTGGTGTACTTAGTGGTGGTGCAGCTGGTATCGTGTTTGGTGTAAAGAAATTTAAACTAAAAAAAGCTGCCGCACAAGGCGACGTACAAAAAACCGAAAAAACTGCTAAAAAGACAAATAAAAAATCTGCAGAAAAATCTCAACCAAAACAAGACCAACCTGTAGAAAACAAAAAAGAAGCAAAACAAGAAGCAAAGATAGAAGAACAACCAAAAACAGAAGAAGCAAAAGAAGAGCAACAATCTTCTAAAAAAGAAGAAAGTAAGACTAATAAACAAACAAAAAATACTTCTTCAAAACAAAAGGCTAATGATAAAAAGCCTCAAGAAAAATCTTCTACAAAAAACACAAACAATACACAAAAGAAAAATAAATCAAAGGGGAGTAACTAGTTATGAAAAAAAGTACTAAATTAGCAGTATCCCTTTTGGCATCATTGGTTGCAGTGAGTGGCGTAAGTGCCATACCTGCAACAAACAATGTTGTTGATACAAGACCTGACAATGTATTTAGCATTTATAACAAAAACGAGCCACACATTCGTTATGACTTCTTGCCAGAAGATGAAATGCCAATATTAGGTTATATTGGAGTTGTTGGTGCTGGAGCAGGTAATGCTGGCAATGAAGCAGTCAACCCTTCATTTGTTAACAAAGCAAACTTCCAAAGATACAAAGATGCTGGCTTTAACATTTTGTCAGGCTTGTACGAAAAAGAATCTTTACAAACACCTAATCCAGACGTTCACAAATCTATGGATTTGTGTGCAGAGATGGGGCTTACATACTTTGTATGCGACAACAACTTTAGATGTGGTGAAGATTATACTGTAGAAACACCTATGACAACTCAACAAGCATTAGAAATAATGCAACAAAAATGGTATCTTAACGAACCTGCCTTTGGTGGTATCGCAGTAAAAGACGAACCAGAGTGGACAAACTTTGCTCAAATGGGTTCTGTAAGTGAAGCTCTAAAACAACTAACAGATGGCAAGGTTGTCTATACCAACCTTTTCCCACAATATGCTAGTTCTAACCAACTAGGATATAATGGTGGTACATCATCTTCTTGGACAGAATATGATGATTATGTAACAAAATTTATGGAGATTGTTCAACCAGATATTCTTGCGTATGACTACTATGTATTTATGCGTAAAGGTGCAACTCTTGCTAATGCTTCTGGCTCAAGCAATATCATCAACCAAGGTGCCAGCGAAGTAAACGTAGACAACTATTATAGATCTTTATCATACTTCCGCAATATGTCTAAAAAGTACAATACACCTTTCTGGGTAACTGTTGCTGCTTATAACCATAGACACGGCAATCACTATACTCAAAAACAAACTGAGTGGACAGTTAACACCAGTCTTGCTTATGGTGCTAAGGGTATACAATATTATACTTATTGGGCAACCAATGTAGGTGGTACCACTTATGAAGATTGGGTTAACCAAAACCAAAAAGGTTTAGTTTCTTTAAACGGTACAGCTCACGATACATATTATCGTGTACAAAAAATCAATCAAAATATCAAAACTGTAGACCACGTTTTGATGAGAGCAACTCACAAAGGTGTTATGCAATATGGTAACCAAGCTATCAAACTAGTGCCAGAAGATACACTTTATGGTTATGGTTTGCTTAACAACATAACTGGTGGAGATGCTTTTGTAGGTTGTTTTGAACTTGATGGCAAACAAGTTTATTATATAGTAAACAACTCTATCAATGCTGGTGTTCAAACTCTAAAAGCTGACTTTGTAGATAAAGTTAACGTAAGATTAACCAATCTAAACGGTGTTTCAACATACAGCAATACATATAGCGTAGGCTTTAACCTAAGCGGTGGCGAAGCTATATTGTTGGAGGTGCTATAATGAAGAAACTATATTCTTTGGTTATATTTACCTTAATACTAACAGTATTTAATACAATTTTTCTTAATATACCTACATCTTCAGCTAGTGCAGAAGACAACTACACAATAAAGACCATCAGCGAAATTGGTAATCCAGTTTATGCTGGTTCTGGTAGTTATTATGATGATGGTATGTTATATTATGCTAGTGGTGGTTGTACAGTAGGTTATAACCTAGACCATAGCAACACTATATTTGAATTTGATGTTATATTAGATTCTTATAGTTGGCCAGCTTGGCTTAGCTTGACACTTAGAGCTGACGGCTTTGACCGTACAGGCAGGGCAGGTGGATATTCATTTAGATTTTTCCCTGCAGGCAATGTAGACGTTCAAGGTATGTCAGAAGTTGACGAAAGTTTGCCACTTTCTGTTGGCGTAAAGTATAGATTCCAAATAGGAGCTCTTACTCAAGCAGACGGTGTATTATTGACACTTAAAGTTGACGGCAACCAAATCGTATCTTATCTAGATACAGCTTCTAGTGGTACAGGTACATATTTCAATATCTGTGGCGAAGGTAGTGTATCAGCAAGATTTTTCTCTACAAAGAAAGAAGTCTTCCCAAATTATCATACATACACTATGGCAACTTTGGGAGAATACCCAACTATAGCAGGTGCTACCGCATGCAAAGTTGACAAATATAACAATATCAATATATATGGTTCTGGGGCTACTATTGGTTACAGACAACAACTTCAAAATTTCTCAGTAGAAACAAACATTAACTTTGACACATTTGGTCATGGTTCTAGTTTGGCAATAGGTATGCGTGTTGGTGGTTTTGATAGAGCAAACTCTTCTAACTTAAAAAACAAAGGTTATGTAGTTAGACTAGTTAATTATAACTGGGGCGGCTCTGTAGCTATAACAAAAAACGGTGCAAGTTGTGGTACAGCAGGTTTTGCATGGGCAGAAGATACTGACTATGTTGTAGAGTTCGGTACTGTAGACCTAGACAAAAATCGTACTTGTGTTTTTGTTAATGTTAACAACAAGCCAGTTATCTCAATAATAGACGATAGCAATCCTTTACAAAACAAAGGTTTAATAACTTTTAATGGTGATGGTTCTATAGCTTGCAGAATTGGTTCTGCTAACAATAGACTAACTCCACTTGTTACTAAAGTTAAAGAAAATGCAAATTATTATATAGTAGAAACATATTTTAACAACACAATTTCATATACCAATATGGATCACAATATGTTTGACGAAAATATGCTAAATGCTATATTAATCAATGACTACACTGTAGTTGACGTTAACAAAGCTTACTATGGCTTAGATGGTCAAGACCAAGTTAACGCAATTAACTTAGAGTATATTGACAATAAGCTTGTTATCACTATCAGCAAAAACTGGTATCTAAAATCAACCAATGCGACTAGCGGAGAAGTAGAACTACAAACACTTACTCTAAAGAAAACTGGTACAACTAGTGGTTTGATTTGCCCAAGTGGTTTTGTTTTGAAACAGACTTATTATTACAATTTTTAATAAATAAAAAAGACCTAAATTGTTAGGTCTTTTTTTTGTTTGCAATTGTGTATTGCGGGCAATGATTGTGACAAGTATTTTATTATTAAATTTGCGTTAAACAATTGTCGCGGATTATTGTTTGAATATATGTTTTAGATTTTTATTTTAGGTATTCTTTTATAGTTGATATTCTTTTGTCAAAGGCTTGTTTTGTGATTGAACTTTTTGACACAATGTCGTAGCCGTGCATAGTGCCTTTGGTGTTGTATAGGGTGGTAGGTATATTTTGTTTGTTTAGACGATTGGCAAACTCTATACCTTCGTCTCTTAGACAGTCAAATTCAGCTGTTTCGATATAACTTGGTGGCATAAAGTCAAGGTCTTTTAACTCTGCTGGAGAGATATATTTTTGCCCATGTAACAAATAGTGCCACATTTTAAGGCTTTTATTTGCGTTCCAAACGGGAGTGTCTGTATATTGAGTATTTGACTGGGTCTGCATTGTACGGTCTAAAACGGGGTAAATTAAAACCGCAAAACAAGGTTTTGGCAGGTTGTTTTGCTTAACAAGTCTGCAAGTGTCTACAGTTAGTAGTCCGCCGGCGCTATCTCCTGCAACAATGATTTTGTTTGGATCTATTTTTAATGTGTTGGCATTGTCTATTATCCATTTGTATGCACTAAGGCAATCTTGCATTGGTATAGGGTAAGGGTGTTTTGGGGCGAGTCTATATATAACATATACACAGGTGCAGTTTAGACGTTTTGCATATTCTCTACAAAAGTCATATTGACCTGGTATGCTTTCATAACAAAACCCGCCGCCGTGTAGATATAACATACAAGCGTTTGTTGGGTTGTATGGTGTAAAGACATATATAGTTATCTTATCATTGTCAAAGGTGTTTATCTTTAACTTTTGTACTTGTAGGTCTTTGTCTGTTTTTACTTTTTTAGGTAGTATCCTAAGTAGCGCATTGCCTATACCAAAAAACATCTTGTTAAACGGTGCGTTAAAATATTGATAAAATTTAAAATCTTTGTTTAGTTTGTACTTTGCCATAAATGTATCCTATAACTTTATTATACCACAAAAATTTAATAAATAAAGCCAAATAAAATATGTTTTGAGCGGTGTTGTGTTTTTATAAAAAAATAGGCTAAATATTAGCCTATTTTGTAGTTGATATATATAGTTCTTGGTCACACAAATCTTGACTTGCAACTTTATACAATTTTTCAAAGTCGCTATCAGTATCTAGGACATTTGCATCTAGCCACATTTGAGTATTTTTGTCTGGCAAAAATGTTTTTAGACTGTTAGGCAATCTTGCATCAATAAAGTCTTTGTCCAAAAAGTATAACATTATAGGGTAGCCTTTTTGTTGAGAAAGGGTCAAGCCTTGTTTGTCAATTCTATACATATATACATTGTTTTCGCATACAAGTTCGCCTATGGTGACATCTTTGTATTTGACATATATTGTTTTCATATTATTGACCCCCTTCTTGAGTTTGAGCACAAGTAGTTTGACCGTCGTTTTGGTCTTGTGTTTGAGATTTTTTTGGTAAAAAGGATATTTCTGCAAGTTGTTCTTGGTCAACTTCAATGCCATTTTCTTTAGCTAGTGTTATAAAGTGTTTAGAATAATCTTCTGCACTTGGTTGCAAAGGCAACTCTCTCATAGCTGCGCTAATTGTTAGATATGTTTGGTCAATATCTTCTTGGTCAAGTGTGCTTACACATTGAGTATAGGCAGTGTAGCAGTAGTAGTCTGCCATAACTTGACTTATTAGTCTATTTTTGTAGTCGGCTGTAGCAGAAATTGTTTCTTTCATAAATTCTGGCCATACTAGTCTATATTGTGAGTCAACTTCGTCAAAAGCACGTTGCAAGTCAAAGTTGTTGTTTATCTTAAAGATAGCGTCATATATCTCTGGACTAGATAGGGCATAGGCTGCAAGGTCATATTCGTATGACAAGTTTTTGCCGTTAAGAAATTTTTGGTTGCCATATAGGTCACCAGCATCAAGAGTAAAAGCATTGTGATAAAAGAAAGGATTGCGTTCAAACTTAACATCTCGTGCTTGTTCTGGTGTTATGTTAGGGTCGCCAGTAAGCCCCACGTATATTTGTTTAAATCTAGATTCTTGAGTGCCGTCAATTTTTGTTGTATACAAAGGTATACTTAACTCCCAAGCACTACCATTGTCTATAAGTGTACCTACTCGTAGTTTTGAGCCTTCTGGGGTTCTTTCTTGAATAAAAACAATATTGTTGCTGTGGTTGTCGCTATTGGCTACCTTCCAACAAAAGAAACTATTGATAATAAGGTCTTTTACGATATTGTTGTCTAATTCTACGCCAGAACTCTCTGCATATTTTTTAAGGGCAGCTATGTAGTTTTTTAGAGAGTTGTCAGGCTCTGTCAAACTATTTGGGTCTTCAGACAAATAACCCAATATTGCATTGCCTTTGATAATTGTTTCGTTAGGTTTTACAATGTTGCGTGATACACAACCACGTTGCAACTCGTCGCCTTCTGCGGTATATTCTGCAAGGCGATATTCTGTAACGTCAACAACTGGCACTTCGGTAGGGTTGCCGTTTCTATCATATTTTGTTCTTGTACCCATATTTTTTGCCAAGACATAGCACAATACTTCTGCCAGGTCATCAAAACTACCAACTTCTTCATTGTAGATAAAGTGGTGTTGAGAATGTATATTGTTGGTCAAATAATAATTGCCGTCTTGTTGCTTACGTTTAAAAAACCATTCTTGAGATAATTGATAGCAAGTAGAGTGACCTTCTTTTACGTTGAGTTTTTTAGGATATTTTATTGGGTCGTTTAAAGTTCTAAATTTTATATCGCTATAGTCGTACTCTTCTCGCCTATATTTACATAACTCCATATTTTTGCCTCAATCAATATTTTGATAATACAATTATACCATACAAAACAGCCTTTGTATATACTTTTTAAAAAAATACAACACCATAAACTTTGACCTATAACAAAAATCTTGATTATAAACAAAATAAATCATAAAAATACTTGCATTTATCATAAAAATATGATAATGTAATAGAGCATTCAATCTTGCCGAAGTGGTGGAATGGCAGACGCGACGGACTCAAAATCCGTTGGTAGCAATACCGTGTGGGTTCAAGTCCCACCTTCGGCACCAAAACAAAAAGAACCAGCAATCTGGTTCTTTTTTATTTTTTTAAATATTTCAATTTTGTATTTTTAGAGAATTATTATAAATTAATTCAAAACAAGTGCAAAGTTGTTTCAGTTGTGCTATAACTTAGTTATTAAGGGGTAATTATGAAAGTTATTTTTATATGCGGCTTGGGTGGAGACGCTGGTATGACATACGTAGAAAACTTAAAAACTTTTTGTATAAATCGTGGGTATAAGTTTTATGTACCACGTATGCCTGCTTTTGGAGAAGAAGTTAGTTATCAAAAATATAAAGAAGCCTTTGAAAAAACTGTATGCGAAAATAAAATAGAAAACTTTGATGATGTTTTAGTGATTGCTCAATCGGCTGGTACTAATTTTGCAGTTAAATATTTTGCTAACAACCCAACAATACTAAAGGGTTATATTAGTTGTGCAGGGTTTTATAATGGAGCAGACAAACAAATAACCGAAGAAACAAAGAATAAACTTGCCGTTTTAGAATCTTTTTATCCAACGCAAGAAGAGTATGCAAAATTTAAAAATCTTGCTTTTGATAAATATTCTATCTATGGCGGTAAAGATTGTTTTTTTACAGAACAAAACTTACAGCAATATGCTGATAATATAGGAGCAAAAAGCTTTTTTGATAAAGATGGCTATCACTGTACAATTAGTGAAAATATAAAAACACACTATTTATTACATACAGTTATTGAAAAATATTTTTAATTATTAGCGCAGTTCAAACATAATAAATAATTTAAATCTACCTATATGGGTAGGTTTTTTTATAAATTAATACAAAACAAGTGCAAAGATGTGTTAAGTATGCTATAATAAAAATATAGGAGATATGTATATGGATAAATATTCTAGAGCATTAAACAAAGGTTTTAGATTTATTGCCGGTATGTTCTGCATACTAGTAGGTCTTGCTTTGGTGGGTGTTGGTGTATGGGGTAGTTTTACTGTATCTAGCGCTTTTAGTATGATATTGATTATTGTTGTGTTAGGTTCTGGGTTTATTATTAATGCTGGTGTAGGTCTTGCATTTTTAGGTGACGAGTATAAGAGATCTGACTATGTACACGACGGCGAAACTATGCTAGAAGTTGTAGAAACACCAAAGCTATTAAAAAGAAGAATGTGGGTAACATTTTTAGGTAGTATGGCTTATCTTGCACTTACAGTTTTTTATATTGTAAGAGTTATATTTTTTGCTAAGCTTGGCGTTATTGATGGCATAATGATAGGTTGTGCAGTAGTGTCACTTATTGCTGCGGTGATATTCTTTATGATATCTGCATCTATTAAAGTTAGACATTTCAAAAATAAACCTGAAGTTAAAGATAATGACCCTACAAAATCATATAAACAAAAATAATATAAAAATAAAAGTCGTCTAAAATCTAGACGACTTTTTTATTTGATAATATAATCTAAAATTTGTGTTAAATTATTACAGTTGTGTATTACGTGAGACCATATTGTAGAATTGTTTTCGTTGGCATTAAGAGGGTTGATACATATTGTTTTTACTTTAGATTTGTAAGCGTATATATCATTGTCTCCATTGCCTACAAAACATATGTTGTCGCAAGTGAGATTGTTTGCCTCCATAAGTTGAGTTATATAAGTGGCTTTTTGTTCAAAATCGTATTTGGTTGGAACTAACTTGTCTAAATTGCCATTTTTATCAAATATTATATTATTTGCACTAATTTCAGTAAAATAGTTGGTTAATTCTCCAAGAGAATATTGTATCGCCTCAACAAAATTTCCACTTAAAATATACAAATTTATTCCGTGTTGTTTTAAAGTTTTGCATGTTTGCTCTAGGCCATCAATTAGATTGCATTTATCTGCTATTTTGTAAAAGAGTTGTGAGTTGAGTTTGCCCTCAACAAAATCATCTTGATTTATTTTTACCCAAGTTGCATAGTCGTATTTTCCTGCAACAAAGTCTATATAAGAAGTGTAATAATTTGAAGTTTTGTCTACGGGTAAGTTTAGGGCAAGATAGATATCTTTCCATATGTTGCTAGTACTTGTGGTTATTGTTCCATCAAAGTCAAAAATTACGGTTTTAATATTTGCCATGATATCCTCATTATTTTAGTATCATTTTCAAAACTTTTAATTGAGTCTTTGTCGATAAAACATTTAGTAGTTTTAATTTTTTACTAACGTTTTTTGCGCAGATATGTTTAGGACGTTTTTTGTTGATGATTTTGTATATCAAGTCTGCAATTTTGCTAGGTGGTATAGCTCCGCCTTGCTCTTTGTCTACTATATGTTTAAATTTTGTTATGGTGTTTTTGTATAGGGTAGTGTTAGAGTTTAGGGTGTTCATTTCTTTAGTAGAGTCTTGTATGATAGGTGTTTGTACTGCGCCTGGTCTTAGAGTGACGACTGGTATGTCAAGTAGCCCTAGCTCCATAGTTAGCCCTTGTGCATAAGCGTCAAGAGATTTTTTTGTGATGGCGTATATCGCATTAAAAGGCAAAATCTTGTTAGGGGCAAGTTCGCTAGTGGTAATAATTATCTTGCCGTTGCCGTTTTTTACTAAAGAAAAAAATGTCTTATTGATTCTATAAGCCCCAAAGACATTTATGTTAAAAATCTTAACAAAGTCTTGTTCGCTTATTTCGATAAGAGAGTTCATCATAATAATACCAGCAAAGTTAATAACAGCGTCAAGTTTGTCTGTTATTTTGACAATATCTTGGTAAGCTTGTTGTACACTTTGCATACTTGTTACGTCTACTGTTAGTTGAATAATATTGTCTATTTCTTGTTCACATTTTTTTATATCACAAGAAAAAACTGTATAACCTTCTTTGGCAAGTTTAAGTGCTGTGGCTCTGCCCATACCACTAGCTCCGCCGGTAATTAGTGCATATTTCATATAAATATCCTTTTATATGTTTATTATAATATTTTAGACTTTTTATAGTCAAATAAAGATACCATAACTGTTGGTTTTATTTTTTATCATTTTATACAAAAAATCTACCATTGTTCGACTATTTATGCTTGATTTGGTAGATTTGTTTTGATACAATCTCTATGTAAGGAGAATTTATGAAGAATTTTGACTTTTCAAAAAGGCTATATGACCTTCGTGTGGCACAAGGTTTGTCACAAAAAGACCTTGCCGATATGCTAAACATATCTAACAAGGCTGTATCAAAATGGGAGAATGCTGCTGCAAAGCCATCACTTGAAATACTGATAGAACTAGCAAAAATATTTAACATAACACTAGACGAATTGTTATCATTAAAAAAGCCAGATAAAAAACAAATATACAAAATAACTATAACCGGTGGACCTTGTTCTGGCAAGTCTACAGCTATGAGCTGGTTGCAAACAGAATTTAACAAAAAAGGTTATATGGTGCTATTTGTACCAGAAACGGCATCTGAGTTAATACTTGGTGGGGTTTCTCCGTGGACAGTTGATAGCAACAAAAATTTTGAAAGTTATATCTTAAGATTGCAATTACAAAAAGAACAACTCTATGAAGAAGCCGCTCGTCACATAGACAATTATGACAAGGTATTGATTGTATGTGATAGGGGCGTGTTAGATTGCAAGGCATATATGACAGACCTAGAGTTTAAAACTTGCCTAAAAGACCTTAACACCAACGAAATCACTCTAAGAGATAGCTATGATGCAGTCTTTCATTTAGTGACCGCTGCAAAAGGGGCAAAAGAGTTTTATTCTTGTGACAACAATCAAGCACGAACAGAAACTTTAGAAGAAGCTATTCAAAAAGACGACAAAACTCTAAATGCCTGGATGGGGCACCCGCACCTAAGAGTAATAGATAATTCGACTAACTTTGAAAACAAAATGCGTAGGCTAGTAAGTGAAATTTCTAACTTTTTAGGAGAAGGCGAGCCTTACGAGATAGAACGTAAATTTTTGATAGAATATCCAAACATCGAACTTTTAGAAAAACTACCTAACTGCGAAAAAGTAGAGATAATCCAAACTTATTTAAAATCAAACAACGAAGAAACTCGAGTTAGACAACGTGGCAAAAATGGTCACTACACTTATATCAAAACTATCAAAAAAAGAGTAACTGACACCAAACGTATCGAGATAGAAACTAGAATCTCAAAAGACGAATATCTAAGACTTTTGTTAGATGCAGATACTACTCGCCACCAAATACGAAAAAACAGATATTGTCTAATGTACAACAATCAATATTTTGAGATAGATATCTATCCTTTCTGGCAAGACAAAGCTATTATGGAGTTAGAGCTAAACGACGAAAACCAAAAAATCGACTATCCAAAAGGTATAAAAATCATAAAAGAAGTCACCAACGACCCTAATTATCTCAATTCTAGCCTAGCCAAAAATCATAATTTTTAGATATATATCAATACTAAACTATATAAATTATAACAATTATAACACTGCTAAAGCAGTCTTTTTTGTTGTTTATAAATTGACTAATTATAAGATATTTTGTATTATTTACTTAGGAGAAATTTATGATTTATTTTGTAAGACACGGCGAAACTATAAGCAACGTTAAACTCATCTTTTCTAATCAAGGTCGCACACGTTTGACAAGCCGTGGTGTAGAACAAGCAAAACACACAGCACAATCTTTAAAAAATATTAAGTTTGACTATGTGTTTTGTTCGCCGCTTACTCGTGCCAAACAGACCTTGCAGCAAATTGCAGTTTTAAACAATACTGTCAAAAATATTCACTATGACAATAGACTAAAAGAACGCAAATATGGTTCTTACGTCAACAAAAGCATCTATTTGATAAAAGAAAATCGTCTTGATATAGATTATAAGTCATGTGACAACGACTTTGAATCTACCAAAGACCTTATTAAAAGAGCTGGGGACTTTGTCGAGTCTATCCAAGAACTCAAAGGCAAAAACATTTTAGTAGTTGCTCATATGGAGATAGGCTGTGCGCTTGGATATTGCCTTTCAAAAGACAAATCTCACGACCTAATGCAATATGCTTGCAAAAATGCAGAATACAAAACTTATGATTTTTAAGGAGTTAATATGAATAAAGTATGGTTGGTATTCCCGGGGCTTGGCAAAACTTATGCCGCTTCAAAAACCGATAAAATTTTAGAAGTACAACTAAGTCGCTTCAAAAATCGTAACGTTCAAAAATGCGGAGAGCACTTCCCAGAACATCTAAAAGGCAACTTAGAAGTAGCTCTAGACCTAAACCCAGATTATCCAAACAACGCCATACAGCATATCCGCCAAGGTCTAACCGACGGCAAAATACCTGTACTTGCTCTAAAGAGCGACAATATTAAGTTTGTTGTAGAGCACAATTTTGATTTTGAGTTTGTTGTGCCACACCAAGACAAACTAGAACAACTAAAACAACAGTATATTGCTCGTGGCAATACCTTAGAGTACGTAACTCGCAATATGTCACACGCAAAAAATATTTTGGGTATAGTAGGAGAATACAACAAGCCCATCATATACGTCCATAAAGACCAACATTTGTTAGATTTGTTATAAGGTATGTACAAACAAACTTAATTATGGTATAATAAAAGTATGAGGATATTTGTATGATAAATGTTTTAGATATCTTAAACCAAAAAAGAAAAAACTTAGATGGTGTAGAGTATAACTTGTTTGACTCTACCAACCGCCAACAAGAAATGCAATTTATCGCAGAGTGTTTGCAAGCTTATTGCGACAATATTGTTGAGCTTTATCCAGGTTTAGACAAAGAAAAAATACTTAACCATATCTCAACAACATTTAACCGTATCAATGCGATAAGGGTTGACCCAACAGATGGTCATATACCACCAATCAAATTTGTCGTTGATGAATTTACAAAAAACGGCACCATACCTTTTTCAGCCAAAAAGCACGACGGTGTAACTATGGCAAAAAAGAGAGATGGTATATTGTTGCTTTTGCCAGACCTTAGATGCGAAATGCAAGAAAACTTAGAAAACGGCACCAACAAAACATCAGGCAGACAAACACTTGTTCACGAGTTTATCCATGCTTGTTCGGTGTGGGAGACGTTGCAAAAAGACGGCTCGCAAGAATATCGCACTGGGTTAGGTTTCAAAGGTAGTCACGGTCTATTTGATGACCTTAACGAAGGCTTGACCGAATATTATACCGCACAAGTTATGCGCAAAATGTACCCAAATAGCGAAATAGAGCAAAGATATAATTATAGAGTAGAAGCCATTTCTAGAATAATGAGTGGTCTTTCTCAAGAAGAACAAGCAATGATGTTTGAACATTATATCACAGGCAACTCTGTACAAATATTTAATTATCTTGCAGAGTTTACAGACGAACAAGGTCAAGACTTGATGCACTATATCGGTGAGTTAGAACACCAAGGCAAGGGTATATCTAGTGCTAACAACCAACAAGACTTTGACACTAAAGAAGAACTTATCAAAGGTCTTTCAAGATTTAAACGTCCTGACGAACAATCTCAAACAGAACCTGCAAAACCACAAGACTCGCAAGACCCAGACCCTTGTATGTAAAATAAATAAAGTAAAGTAGACAAAATTTTGTCTACTTTTTTTGTTAATTAATTTGACAATTATACTTAATAAAACATATAATAAAAGCGTAATATATGCCACCCCTAGGGGGTGGGGGTAAAAAAGGATTTTTTATTATGACCGACACCTTAAAAAAAGACCTAACTACCAGACTTAGCAGCGTAGAAGGGCATATTAAAGCTATAAAAACTATGTTAAACGACAATAAACCATGTGAAGATATTCTTTTACAAATATCAGCCGTTGAGAGTGCTATCAACAAAGTAGGCAAACTTATGTTAAAAAATCACCTTAACACTTGCGTAAAACAAAGCATCAAAAATGGTGATAGTGACATATTGGACAAATTCAACAACATATTAGATAAATATATTTAATAAAGAAGGTTTAGTTTTATGGATAAAAAAATAGAACAAGAACAATGCGATTGTCCTGCATGTCGCGCCAAGCGTGAGCGAGAACAAATGTTGCAACAACTACAACAAAATCAAGGTTGTACTTGTGGGTGTTGTTCTACTATAGCAAGACCCCGTCAAGAAGTCGGCTGTACATGTGGTTGTTGCGAAACAAAAACCAACAAAAGTGACATCACAAAGCGTATTGTGTTTTTGAGTATATCACTTGTGATGTTGGTATTAAGTTACCTTAATTTTTGGAAACTAGTGGGGTTAAGTGAAATCCACTTTTTAGACTTTGGTTATGTTGCGATAGCTTTGTGTGGTTATCCAATATTTGTAGCCGCTATCAAAGGGATAAAAAACAAAAAAATAACATCAAACTTGCTTGTAAGTGTAGCAATAATTGCGTCGATTGTGTTAGAAATAATCACCCTTACTACTAATGCAAATGTTGGTAGCCACAGCCATAGTTATGTGTTTGCAGCGGGAGAAGTTGCATTTCTTATGGCGCTAGGCGGCTTGATTGAAGCTTGGACGGTCAAAAGTTCTCGCAAAGGTATTGAAAGGCTTGTCAATATGTCGCCAAAAACAGCCAATGTCAAAGTCGGTGACAATATCGAAACAGTCAAAATCGCCGATATAAAAATTGGTGACGTAGTGCTTGTCAAACCTAACGAAATGATACCGGTAGACGGTCAAGTAGTAAAAGGCAATAGCGCAGTAGATCAGTCTTCTGTCACTGGAGAATTTTTGCCAGTAGACGTACAAGTTGGCGACCAAGTATATGGCGCTACTTGGAACAAGATGGGCGTTATCGAAGTCAAAGTTACAAAACAACCACAAGATATGACTGTTAACAAACTTATCAATCTGGCCCTTGACGCAGAAGAACAACGTGCCCCTATAGCACGTCTTGCTGACAAGTGGGCAAGTTATATTGTACCTAGTGCGATAATGTTATCTATAATAGTAGGTGTAGTATCTTATTTTGCTTTTTCTCTTACTTGGATGCAAGCCCTTATTAGAGGCGTAACGATACTAGTTGTATTTTGTCCGTGTTCGCTTACACTTGCGACGCCAACGGCAGTTGCTGCAGGTATAGGTAGTGGAGCATATAACGGCATTATTATCAAAAGTGGTGACGCCCTAGAAAGACTAGCAAAAGTCAATGCAGTTGCCTTTGACAAAACTGGTACAATAACTACAGGTAGTGTAGAAGTAAAAGAAATTGTGCCTTTTAATATAACAAAAAAAGAACTATTGCTGCTTACTGCGAGTGCAGAAAAATACTCAGAACATCCTATAGGCAAGGCTATTGTTTGTTATGCAAAAGGCAAAGTAAAACTACAAGAACCAGTCAACACTCGTTCACAAGTGGGTGTTGGTATAAGCGCTAAAGTAGACGGCAAACTTGTCAAAGTAGTCAGCCTAAAAGAAGCCTTGTCAAAACACCAAAACGACGACAATCTAAAATCTCTAGACCAATACTTGCAAAAAGGTTATACAGTAGTTGTCACAGAGTGCAATTACAAAGTAGTCGGCGCCGTATGTCTATATGATACATTGCGTCAAGATGCTGTTGTTACTATACAAAAAATAAAAGATTATAATCTAAATACAATTATGTTAACTGGCGACAACGAAAACTCCGCCAACAATATCGCCACCGAGTGTGGTATATCTACCATCAGAGCCAACCTAATGCCAGAAGATAAACTAACAACCGTCTTAGACCTAAAGCAATCTGGCAACAATATCTGTATGGTAGGTGACGGTGTCAACGACGCACCAGCTCTTGCAGCGGCAGATTGTAGTATAGCAATGTCAGCTATTGGTAGCGATATAGCCATAGAGACAGCAGATGTGGCTATTATGAATAGCGACATAAAAAACGTATACAACACTCTAAAACTTGCCCGCAAAACTCTTAACACAATCAAGCGTAATATCATAATATCTATGACAATCAACGTAGCATCAGTTTTGCTTAGTTTGTTTGGTATATTATCTCCAGCAACAGGCGCTATCGTGCACAACGTGTCATCAGTATTTGTTGTGTTGAGTTCTGCACTTATCCTAAAAACTAAATATTTTGGTTATTCAAAACAACAACCTAAAAAACAAAAGTAGTCAACTTTGACTACTTTTTTTAGTTATCGGTTGGTAAAATTTGGTAGTTGTGGTATTATATTTTTATAAAGATATTGAAGCATAACATTCGTGTAGTTGTTTATGCTAAATAATAAAGGATTTATTATGGAAAAACTAGTAATTATCGATGGAAATAGCCTTATAAACCGTGCTTTTTATGCCTTACCACTTTTGTCTAACAAAAATGGTGAATTTTCTAATGCGGTGTTTGGTTTTACAACAATGTTGTTAAAAACTATTCAAGAACATAACCCAACACACATAGTAGTTGCTTTTGACTATGGCAAGCATACCTTTAGACACGATTTATATGCTGATTACAAAGGTGGTAGAAAGGGTACTCCTGAAGAATTAAAGAGTCAATTCCCCATTTTAAAAAGATTGCTTAACGCAATGAAAATCAAACTCTTTGAAAAAGAAGGTATCGAAGCCGATGACATTATCGGTACACTTGCCAAAAAGTTTCAAGTCCCAACAATCATAGTTACAGGGGACAAAGATGCATTGCAACTTATCGATGACACTACCGAAGTATGGCTAACTCGCAAAGGTCTTAGCGAAGTTGCCACTATGAACAAACAAACCTTGTTTGACGAGTATAAACTAGAACCTTGGCAAATAGTCGAACTAAAAGCCCTTATGGGGGATAGTTCTGACAATATACCAGGTGTAAAAGGTGTCGGTGAAAAAACCGCCATCAACCTACTAGAACAATATGGCAGTGTAGACAACATCTACAAAAATATAGATGATATCAAAGGTAAACTTCAAGAAAAACTTATCCAAGACAAAGACAGTGCCTATCTATCACAAACACTTGCTACCATCAACACCAACGTAGATTTGGTAGCTAACTTAGATGATTTTGAGTACGAATATCCATTTGGTCAAGAAGTGTACGAGATATTTAGAGAATATAACTTTAATAGTTTATTAAAACGCCCTGAGATTTTTGCAGGTGATTATGCTCCTGTCAAAAAAGTTGTCGCAAAAAAAGACCTAGAAGTTATCTCAACACTAGATAGACTAAAAGAAGTTGTCTCTACTATTAGCGATAGTGATTATTTTTATTTAGAAATAGATGGCACTATTAGTTTTTCTATCAATGGCAAAACTGAATATCAAATATCTCTTGACGGTGACCTTCTTAGCGCCAGTCTAGAAATAGCCGATGTGTTGGCTGTTTTAAAATCTATCTTGCAAAATGACAATATCAAAAAATCCGTCTACGACAAAAAAGCCCTTATGCATATCTTGCAAAAATATGACATAACCCTAAAGGGTGTAGAGTTTGATTGTTTGCTTGCATATTATTTGATAAATGTAGGCGATAAAAATTTAACAAAAACTAGCCTTACAGAAGACTTAGAACTAGACCCAAAATTTTCTGCTGCTAACTTGCACGAAATAACCGCCGAGTTGAAACAACAAATTGTGGATTGTCAACTTGACAAACTATATTACGAAGTAGAGTATCCACTTATAGATGTGTTGTTTTCTATGGAGACTATCGGGTTTAAAATAGACGTAGATGTTTTAGAAGACTTGTCCCAACAATACAAGCAAGAACTTGTTGACCTTACTCAAAAAATCCACGACCTAGCTGGTGGCGAGTTTAATATCAACAGCCCAAAACAACTTGCAAAATTATTGTTTGAAGACCTTGGTCTAAAGGCTTTTAACAATCGCAAACAATCTACCAGTATAGAAGTTTTAGAAGAAATCGTTGACCAACACCCAATAGTACCACTGATTATTAGATACCGCAAAATACAAAAGCTAAGCACAACCTATCTAGAAGCATTTAAGCCACTAATAACCGATGGCAATATTATACATACATTATTTAACCAAACATTAACCACCACAGGTAGACTAAGTAGCTCAGAACCAAACCTACAAAACATACCTACCCGTGACGAAGAAGGCAAGTTTTTAAGACGTATGTTTATACCTTCACGAGAAGATGGATACCTAGTGTCTGCAGACTATTCTCAAATAGAACTTAGACTGCTTGCACATTTTAGCAACGATCCAAACCTTCTTAATGCATATATCTACGAGCAAGATATTCATACCCAAACCGCAAGTGAAGTCTTTGGTGTAAGTGTAGGGGACGTCACTCCAAAAATGCGTCGTGATGCAAAAGCCGTTAACTTTGGTATTATATATGGTATTAGTGAATATGGCTTAGCCCAAAACATTGGCTGCTCAAGAAAACAAGCCAAAGAGTATATCGATATATATTTTGAAAGATACCCTATGGTAAAACAATATATGGACAACAATGTAGCCATCACAAAAAAGCAAGGTTATGGCACAACACTTCTTGGTCGTAGAAGAAAAATCAACGAAATATCTTCTACCAACTATAACATAAGACAATTTGGCGAAAGAGCTAGTATGAATATGCCTTTGCAAGGTACAGCAAGCGACATTATCAAAGTAGCCATGAATAAAGTTTATAACGCTCTAAAACAAAATAACCTAAAGAGTAAACTTATTTTGCAGATTCACGACGAGCTTATTGTAGATTGCGACAAAGACGAAGTAACACAAGTAGTCAATATCTTGCGTGAAGAGATGGAGGGAGCAGTTAGACTATCTGTACCACTAAAAGTTGATGTCAATATGGGGCGCAACTGGTTTGATTGCAAATAACACAAGTATATCATATAACACAACAAAAATCGTAGTTTAAACTACGATTTTTTTGCATAAAATATCTATGTGAAATATAGCCGTATAACTATTGCATTAACAACACTTGTCTGTATATTTAGTATTTTACTATTAGGTTTTATGATTGTTATAGTGTATTATTTTGTTGCATACCCACTAAAATACCAACAGCAAATTTTGTTATATTCTACCCAGTATCATTTAGATAGTGCTCTTGTCGGTAGCCTTATTAATGTAGAGAGTAGTTTTAATCCACAAGCAACATCTTCTAAAGGTGCCCGTGGCTTGATGCAGATTATGCCTGCCACTGGTCAATATATTGCAGATAGTCTTGGGCAAATGTTTGATCCAGATAATCTATACAATGTCGACACCAATATACAATATGGTTGCTTTTATCTAAGATACCTTTTTGATAAGTTTGACAATTTAGACTTAGTACTTGCTAGTTATAACGCAGGCGAAGGGGTAGTATCAAATTGGCTAAAAAACAAAAAATACAGCCCAGACGGCAAAACTCTACACTATATACCATATTCTCAAACGGCAAAATATTTGCACAAAGTAAAACGCTCAATGCCTATATATCAAAACAAACTGACATAATCGGTTTGTTTTTTGTTGTTTTTAACCAATTATTAACAAAAAATGTTTGAAACTACCAACAATATATGGTATATTATATGCAGGAGAAAATTTACTATGGACACACAAAACACTGTTAAGACAGAACAAGAATTATCACACGAAATTGATATTCGTAAGAACAAAATCGAAACATTAAAAAAAGAAGGCAAAATCCCTTACGCAGAAAAATTTAATCGTACACATACTATCGAAGATGCACGTACTTTGCCAGAAGGTAGCAAAGTTAGTGTTTGCGGTCGTATGACATTTAGACGTATTATGGGCAAACTAAGTTTTTGCGTAATTGAAGATATCAAAGCAAAAATCCAAATCAGCGTAGGTCGTAACGAAGTTGACGAAGAAGCTTATGCTTTTTACAAAAGTATGATTGATATTGGTGACTTTATCGGCATCACAGGTGAGATATATACTACTCACACTGGCGAAATCACCGTTAGAACTCACAAGCTAGAACTTTTGTCAAAGGCTATGTTACCACTACCAGAAAAATTCCACGGATTGTCTAACCTAGAACAACGTTATCGTGAAAGATATATGGACCTTGTTAGCAACGAAGAAAGCCGTCAAGTTTTCTTAAAACGTAGCAAACTATTGTCATTTATCCGTAAGTTCTTAGGAGAAAACGGCTTTATCGAAGTTGAAACTCCAATCTTACAAAGTGCAGTATGTGGCGCTAGCGCAAGACCATTTATGACTCACCACAACGCTCTTGACAAACAATGCAACCTACGTATTGCTCCAGAAGTTTACCTAAAGCAAGTTATCGCTGGTGGCTTTGATAGAGTATTCGAAGTTGCAAAATGTTTTAGAAACGAAGGTATGGACCCAAGCCACCTACAAGAGTTTACTATGGTAGAATGGTATGCAAGTTATTGGAATTTTGAAGACAATATTAGATTCTTTACAGAGTTTATTAGGGGTGCGTTGATGGAAGTTAACGGCAGCCTAAAACTTACTGTAGGGGATACAGAACTAGACTTTTCAAAAGACTTCAAACGTATCAACTATACAGAAGAAGTTAACAAAATATTGGGCTTAAACGTTTTAGACTATACTGACGTGCAAGAATTCAAAAAAGCAGTTGTAGCAACTGGTTTGTTTGACGAAGACGAATTTAACCAATGCAAAACTGTTGGCGGTATCATCGATATCGTATACAAACGTAAAATAAGACAACACATTGTAGAGCCAACAGTACTTTACAACTATCCAGCTTGTCTAGTACCACTTGCTAGAAGAAACGACGGAGACAATAGACTTATTGATATGTTCCAAGTTTTGGTTTGCGGCGACGAAATCTGCAAGGCTTACTCAGAGTTGGTTGACCCAGTTGTTCAAAGAGAAGCTCTAGAAGAACAAGCAAAAGCAAAACTAGATGGTGATGACGAAGCTATGGACCTTGACGAAGACTTCTTGCTTGCTATGGAGCACGGTATGCCACCTATCTCTGGTCTTGGCTTTGGTGTAGATAGACTTATGGTACTTATCACAGGTCAACCATCAATAAGAGATGTTGTTCTATTCCCAATGATGAAGTAATAAAAATAAATTTTAACAAAAGGAGTTTGTTATGGGTGTTATAATATGTGACTCTGCCTGTGACTTATGGGTAGACCAAATCCAAGACTTGCAAGTAGAAGTTGTAGACTTTCCTTACAATATTGTAGGTCAATCTTCTCATGACAAACTTGTTTTGCCAGAAGACTACGACAAATATTTTGAAAAAATGTCAAAAGGTGTCTTGATAGAAACTCAACCTATAGATTCTCAACACCTTAAACAAGTCTTTGAAAAATATCTTAAACAAAATCAAGATGTGTTGTTTATACATTCTTCAAGTGCTATGACCACTTCATACGATTGTCTTGAAGACCTAAAACAACAACTATCACTAGAGTATCCTAACAACAAAGTATATGCCTTTGATACTTTGCAAATATCTATGGGTGCAGGGGTGTTGGTTTATAAGGCAGCCAAACTAAACAAAGCCAATGTCTCTATGTCAGACATACTAAAAAAACTTCAAACCGAAAGAAGACATATCGCTTGTTACTTTGCAGTTGACAAGTTAGACTATCTAAAACAAGGTACAAGAGTATCTAATATGATGGCAGTCAGCGGTAGTATGTTGGGTGTAAAACCAATACTAAGATGTGACCAAAGGGGCAAGATAACCAAAGTCGACACAACCAAGGGTAGACGTGGTATCGTAAAAAAACTACTTAGCTACCTTATAAAAAACGGTGCCAACGCTGGTGACTCTCCAATAGTTATTATGCACGCTTGGTGTGAAGAAGACGCCAGACTTCTCAAAGAAGAAGTTGTTAAAGTTGTTGGAGAAGATAGCAATGTTTGGATACAACCTATCGGTGCAGTGACTGGTGCACACGCCGGTCCAAAAACATTGGCACTTGTATTTAGAGCAAAAAATAGATAGTATAAAAAACACGTATTATTTACGTGTTTTTTTGTTGCCAACTGTATTTATTTTTTAATGAAAAAGCCAGTGAATTTGCTACTAATTTCCGACAGTATATGTTGTTAAAAAAAATGATTAAATTTATATTTTTTTATTTTATTCTTTAACAAAAAAAACAAGAAAACCGACCAAATAGTCGGCTATTTTTAATTTTTTATTAACTTTTTTTCTATAAGTCAAAAATGTCAAAATTTTGTAATTTTTATCAAAATCACACAAAAAACCCGTTGGTCGGTAGGTGTTTTTTGGTGGGACTAATTGGTCGAAAGGGTATTTGGAGCAAATTTTAACAAAAAGCTCAATTTATCAAAATCTACTTTTACATAATAGTTTTACACGACCGTTGGGTCGAAAAGTATAAATTTTAGTCTAAATAAGTGTCAAAAATATCTTGTCTAATAATGTTGTTATTGTCGAGCAAAACGCCCCTACGTATTGTACTATATCCGTACTTGTCTCTTATCTTGTCTATGCCTTTATCTTGCTGTTGTAGTTTTTGGTGTTGTTTACTATCAAAAAACAAACTTAGTTGCTCTCCATAAGTATCGCTGACAAGAGTGCTGATAGTTATGCGTAGGGCTCTTATTTTTGTTTGTCTAGTGTCAAAACTCCATTGTTTGTTAAGTAGGGTTGTACACTCTTTGGCTATCTCTTGGGCATTACTCAAAGGACGGTTGATGGTGTTAGATACGCTAAAAGATTTTAGATTGTTGTCTTTTATATCAAGACTAACACACAATCCAGCAAGATGTTTTTCTCTTAGTCTATGGCTGACATTTTCTGCTAGATAATATATTAGCTGAACGGCATCGCTATAGGTATCTATATCTTTGGTTGCGGTTAGTCCATTGCCGATACTTTTGATTGCTTTTAAGTTGTCATAATCGCTAACTGTACTTTCGTCTTTGCCTTGGGCGATTTCTAAAAGCTGTTTGCCACCTATACCAAAATGATGCACTAGAGTTTTTTCATCAGCTTGGGCTAGGTCTTTGACGGTTTTTATATTTAATCTATGTAGTTGATTAAGTCTACTTTTGCCGACATACATCAAACTCTCAACGGGCAGTGGGTAAACAACACTCATATAATTTTCTTTACTGATAACAGTAGTTGCGTCAGGTTTTTTTAGGTCGCTACCAAGTTTGGCAAACATTTTACAAAAACTCACTCCAACAGAAATGGTCAAGCCGATTTCTCTTTTTACATCTTCTCGTATTTTGTCAGCAATTTCTTTGCCAGAGCCAAATAACTTAGTACTAGCACTCACGTCTAGCCAACACTCGTCCAAGCCAAACGGCTCAACAAAGTTGGTATATCGCAGGTATATATCTCTTACTTGTTTTGATATTACGGCATATTCGTCGTGGTGTGGGGCGACACATACTAGGTCTGGGCATTTTTGTTTGGCTTTCCAGATAACTTCGCCTGTAGTTACTCCACATTTTTTTGCTAGCATATTTTTTGCAAGGACTATACCTGCACGGTTTTTTGGGTTGCCAGTTACTGCGACGGGTTTGTTTTGTAGTTCTGGGTTTTTTCTACATTCTACTGACGCATAAAAATTGTTCAAGTCACAATGCAAAATAACTCTCTCCATACAAAACCCTCTTTTATACACATTTATACAATATTATTATACTAGCTATACTTACAACAATATTGATACATATTTGATACCTTGTAGTTTATAAGTGGCGCATATATCAAACATTTGTTCTATATTGATATTATAATGTTTCAAATTTGGTTTGACAAGCAAAACTTGTAAAAAAAATATTTAAAACTTAATTGACAGTTAATAATATTAGTGTTAAACTGATAAAGGTCAAAGAAAGTCAAACTTTTTAACCAAAGGACAAATCTATGAACAATATTAGTGATGTTATAGAACAATTTATACTTTCTACCATGGGAGACGATACGTCTCTTGATTTGTCACGCAATGAACTTGCTCAATTTTTTAATTGTGCACCTAGCCAGATAAATTATGTTTTGCAGACACGCTTTAACATCAATCGTGGTTTTGTTGTTCAGAGTCAACGTGGTGGGGGTGGCTATATCAAAGTTTACAAGATAGTAGATTTTGACGATAGTTATATAAAACAAATAATTGATACAAAATTAGACAAGCCAATTTCTTACAAAGATGCTATGTTTATATTAGAAGATTTGTTAGAAAAAGACTTTTTGTCACAAGAACAAGTCGCTATCGTAAGTTACGCAATAACACCAAAGGCACTTAGTATGCCTATCAAGTTAGAAGACAACTTGCGTAGCACAATTTTAAAAAATATTCTCATAAATATATTAAGAGCATAAAGGAGTATAGTTATGAACGAAATTAAATATACAGAAAGCACCAATAAGATTATTCAATACGCTCAAGAAATAGCTGGCAAACTCGGTACAAATATTATCGATAGCGAACACGTACTATATGGTATGTTGTCAGTGCCTACCAGTCTTGCTTGCAAAATTCTTAAAGAGTCTAACGTTAGCAAAGATAGGTTGTATTCTTTGTTTATGCAAAATATCAATCAGTATGCAATGTTTTCTAACAAGTTTGAACTAGCTCCTGGTACAAAAAATATTTTGGTCAATGCTTTTAGCATTGCTAGTGAACTTAGTCACAACTTTGTCAGTGCAGAACACGTTTTGCTTGCTATGTTGTATGATGAGAGATGCTACGCAACACGTATACTTAGCGGATTTTTTAGAGTAGATGTAGATTATCTTAGAAACAACCTAACTAGCCGTCTAGAAAATACAACCGTAGAAGATAAAGGTTATGAAGACGTCGCTAACAATACCAACGAAAAAAGCACCTTGCCAGAAAGTCTACTTGAAATGGGCTATGATATTACATTAAAAGCCCGCCAAGGCAAAATGGACCCTATCATTGGTCGTGACCAAGAGACTGAACGTATCATAGAGATACTTTGCCGCAAGACAAAAAATAATCCAATTCTTATCGGTGAAGCAGGTGTCGGCAAAACTGCTGTTGTAGAAGGTCTTGCCCAAGCTATAGCTCGCAACCGTGTACCACAAGTATTAAAGGACAAAATCATATATTCTTTAGATATAGCTTCGCTTATGGCAGGTACAAAGTACCGTGGCGAACTAGAAAAACGTCTAAAAGAAGCTATCAACACTATTATCGAAAGCAAAAACATAATAGTCTTTATAGACGAAATACACACCTTAGCACAAGCAGGTGGAGAAAAAGGCGATGTCAATCCTGCCGATATGCTAAAACCTTATCTTGCTCGTGGCGAGTTGCAAACAATCGGCGCAACCACTACAGAAGAATACCGCAAGTTTATCGAAAAAGACAAAGCTTTAGAGCGTCGTTTTCAACCGGTTACTATCAATCCACCTTCTGTAGATGATACTATCCAAATCTTACGTGGTCTAAAGGACAGTTACGAAGCTTTTCACAAAGTCAAAATAACCGACGAAGCAATCGTCGCAGCAGCCAAACTATCAGACCGTTATATTATGGACCGTAGTTTGCCAGACAAAGCCATCGACCTTATCGACGAAGCAAGCAGCAAAGCAAGAGTTAGCGGTAGTATTATACCATCTTCTCTAGATGATAAATATCGCAAGTTTGAAGAATTGCACCGCAACTATCAAGAAGCTGCTATCCAACATAACCAAGACAGGGTAGATAGACTAAACAAAGAAATCACCAAACTATACCAAGATATAGAAGAAGAACGTAAACAGCACAACCTTGCAAAACCAGAAAGTGAACCTGCTATTGGTGAAAATGAAATAGCGCAAGTTATAGCAAAATGGACAGGTATACCTGTTACAAAAATCACCGAAACCGAAAAAGACAAACTTATCCGCCTAGAAGAAATTTTGCACAAACGTGTCATCGGTCAAAACGAAGCTGTCACCGCCGTAGCAAAAGCCATAAGACGTTCTCGTGTAGGTCTACACGATAGCAAACGTCCTATAGGGTCATTCTTGTTTTTAGGTTCTACCGGTGTAGGTAAAACAGAATTATGCAAAGCCGTTGCCGAAGCTATGTTTGATGACGAAAACAACATCATACGTATCGATATGAGTGAGTTTATGGAGAGCCATTCAGTAGCAAAACTAATCGGCGCACCTCCAGGATATGTAGGTCACGATGACGGCGGACAACTAACCGAACAAGTTAGACGCAAACCATACTCAGTAGTATTGTTTGACGAAATCGAAAAAGCCCACCCAGACGTGTTCAATATTTTATTGCAAGTTTTAGATGATGGTAGACTTACTGATAGTCAAGGTAGAACAGTCAACTTCAAAAATACCATTATCATTATGACAAGCAACTGTGGTGTAAGCGAACTTATGGTAAAATCTTCGCTTGGTTTTGGCGGAACGCTTAACCAAGATGCGCCTGATTATGACCAGATGAAAGAAGTTATTATGACTACAGTTAGACGCAAGTTCAAGCCAGAGTTTTTAAACCGTATAGACGTTATAACAGTCTTTCATAGTTTGACTAAGGTAGAACTTAGCCAAATTGCAAAAATTATGCTTAACAACCTAAACAAACGCCTAAAAGAAAGAAATATAGAACTTAAGTTTACAGAAACAGCGCTAGAATATATTATCAACAAGGGTACAAGTGTAGAATATGGCGCAAGACCATTGAAACGTCTTATCCAACAAGAAATAGAAGACCCACTTGCAGATGCACTACTTAGTGGAGAATTGTCTAATACTGTCGTAGTAGTAGATAGCGACACAAATCAACTAATTTTTAATAATCAAACTTTATCATAATGTTTGCTAAAAAAACTATGTTTTGATATAATAAAGTAAGTCCAAAAGGGAGGGAATTATTATGAAGATTGAAATTACTGCAAAAAACTATGAAGTAAGTCAAAAACTTAGAACCATCATCGAAAAGAAGGTAGCTAGACTAGACAAATATTTTGAAGATGATGCCACAGCAAAAATACTTTGCAAACAAGAAAACAATATCTTAAAACTTGAGCTTAACGTTAGATCAAAAGGTTTGTTCTATAGAGCAGAGGTTGCTGGCGAAAATATGTATGAAAATATTGACTTAGCCCTACCAAAAGTCGAAAGACAAATTGTAAAATATGCCGAAAAATTTAGAGATAAATTTAGAAAAGGTACAGATTTTGCTACAGATTTTGTCTATATCGAAAAAGCTCCAGAGCCAAAAGAAAAGACAGTTGTAAAGAAGAAAACTTACGAACTAGAACCTATTGGTGTAGAAGATGCTATGATGTTCTTAGAGACAATAGACAACAACTTTTATGTATTCTTAAATAGAGAAACAAACAAAGTAAACGTTCTATACAGAAGATTAGATGGCAACTTTGGTTTGATTGAAACAATTTATTAAGATAAAAAAAGACAGTTTATATTCTAAACTGTCTTTTTTTTATTTTATGTGTTGTTATTGCTTTTTTGATAGGGTTTTAAAATTATTAAGCAAACTATAATCTATCTTTAAGTTGCCTTTGTCTATTTAAATATTACTAGTCAATTGTTACAACAAAAAAAACATAGCCAAATTTAGCTATGTTTTAATTATTTTATTTTCTTAACAAATCGTGCTTTGCCATAACACTAGCAATGATATCTGCAGCACGGTCAATTTGTTCTTCTGTCAAAGTAGCCATATAACTTGTACGTATCATAGCTTCGCCGGCAGG
>JAZUPV010000122.1:0-2303 GCA_045605365.1 Clostridia bacterium | reverse complement strand
TCTTTTGCTACACTTCTGCTGATAACTTCTACACTACTGTTTTTGCCTTTTAGGTCAACATCAAACTTAGTATCAGCAAGTTGTTTGTCTGTGGTTAAGATTTTTTCTTTTATTACTAACTTTGTATCGTCGTATAATGTGGCTTTTGTTTTTCTTACAGAGCTAGTCACCCCGCCTAGTTGCAATGTCTCCATTTCGAAATGGCTACCATTTTGCATTTCTATTTTTGTAACAGGGTTTAAAACTTTGCCACCCTTACCTTCGCCGATAGCAAGATGTTTTTCGACATATTTTACTTTGCAGTTTTTTGACAGATAAAAACTATGTATGCCGTCGTGCTCGCTCTTGTTGTCGGTTGGGTTGTGTATGCCACAACCAGCTACGATATATATTTCGGCATTTTCGCCTATATAAAAGTCATTGTAAACCATATCGTTAAAGTTGCCTTGGGTAACTATAACTGGTATATGTATGCTTTTGTTTTTTACATTTGGTTTGACAATAATGTCTATACCATTTTTGTCTTGTTTTGGTATGATTTGTATATCGCTGTCACTGTTTCTTGCGATACTTTCACCGTTTTTGCGGATATTATATACACCTTGTGGTACTTCGTGCATATCTGCGATTTGAGCCAAAAGGTCTTTGTCGATATTATTCATTATCATTACCCCCTAGCCTGCTGCATTTTGGTTCTTCGTGCAAAGTATCAATCATATTTTCTCTTGTGTCGAGTTTAGCTCCATTTACACTGTTTAAAAGCAATATATAATCAGCACTGTTAAGTATCTTCTTTTGGTGGCTAACAATAATAACAGTACGGTCGTTAAGGTCTTTGAACAAGTTAACCAAACTATCAAAGCTCCATAGGTCTATACCAGCTTCTGGCTCGTCAAACAACATAACGTTGCCACCTTTTGCAAGTGCCATAGCAAGTTCGATACGTTTTAACTCTCCACCAGAAAGTGTACCGTCAAGCTCTCTATCGACATAGTCTTTTGCGCAAAGCCCAACTTTTGACAAATATTCGCAAGCGTGGTTAAGTTTTGTTTGGTTGTGACTAGCAGTATCGAGTAGGTCTTTTACTGTAAGCCCTTTAAACCTTATCGGTTGTTGAAAAGCAATAGTTAACCCCATATTGGCTCTTTGGTCTATGGTCATATCGGTAATATCTGTGTCATTGTAAAAAATCTTGCCACTGGTTGGTTTGATAACGCCCATAATAAGCTTGATAAGGGTTGACTTGCCGCTACCGTTAAAGCCTGTGATAACAGTGACTTTGTTTTTTGGTAGTTCTACAGACAAGTCTTTTAATATATATCTTTCTTTGCCAGTTTCGTTGTCTAAAACTCTATAACTGACTTTTTGTAATTTTATCATATATTGTCCTTTTAATTTGTTAAATAGTGCACAGTACACCATTTTTACTTTATACCTTGATTATACTATCAAATAACCTTTTAGTCTATTATTTATTTTAATATTTCTGCAGTATAAAAGTCTAAAATACAAAAAATATAGCTAAATAGTTTTTAAAAAAAACAACTTTTTGATATAATACATATAGGAGAAAATTATGAACGAAAAACTTTATAAAACAATAAGCGAACTTATAGAACATTCTTCTCACGCAAGCGACCTACTTATCACTGGCGAAATTGCCCTTAACGATGGTGATTTAGAACTTTCTCAAAAATCAAATATCGAAGCACAAAATCTTATCAGTACAATGATAAAAGATATTTTTGAAGAGACAAAACAAGAACTTAATATAACAAGTGACAAAGTTGACGATTATGATATACCAACTACTCTAGAATTAGCAAAACACTTAGCAAAATTATCTAATAGTGCAGCTTCTTATATAGGTGTTGTGTTAGATGCACAAAACTCAGTAATACTAGGTATAGTATCTAACAAAATCGCAACATCAATCAATACTGTTGTAGAGATATACAATGCTATATTCAACAACTAAAAAACTGATTGACAAACTTATATAAATATCATATAATGGCAACGCAGTCACAAATTGTTATATACCCTTTGCGTTGCAAAACAAAAAGGAGACTTATAACAATGTCAGACGAATATAGAGAAATTAAAGAAATGTATGATGGTCGTGAAGCAACCGACCGTCACCCTTCTAACCATACTATTGACCCATCTAAAGATGACGAACTTGCATCTACACCAATGTATGACAACTCTAACTTTTACTCTATAGAAGAACAACTACTTAATCAATAATATATCTGCCTTTGGCGGATAAATATGCTGATGTGGCTCAGAGGTAGAGCACT
>JAZUPV010000121.1:0-9584 GCA_045605365.1 Clostridia bacterium | reverse complement strand
ATCAAAAACAGGGGGTTTTTGATTGAAAACTGCAATTGTGGATAACTTTTTTTATAAAAATTTTTTTAAAATTTTATTTTTTTTATTAAATTTTGATGCAAATTTGTGAAAATTTTTTGTCATAAAGCAAATTATGTAACAAAAACTTTACACTATATTTTGTAGTAGTAGCCTACTTTATATACACAATATATAGTAATTTGCACCAAAAAGCCTATCTTGTGTCAAAATTTGCCCTACCACTATATGTTGTATAAAAAAGACCAGCTAAAATTTTAGGCTGGTCTTATGATTATTTTATATTGCTAATATCTATATATTGTGGTGGCTCGTTATCTGGCAACAAAACCCACTCCACTTCGCAATTTTGGTCTGCAACAATCTTATCTAGGGGTATTTTGATATAAGTAGCGCTGCCTGATGCAAGTAATGTCCCTTGTTCGTCTTCTATAAAACCTTCTCCAACAAAGGCACGGCTTGTTTCTTTGGTTATCCAGCCGACAATTTTTAGTGGAGAGTTAAGTGGTACGGGTTTTCTAAACTTAACATTAAGGTCACCTGTTACGCCCCACATATCTGGGTCTTTGATTTGTATAGCTCTACCGATAGCTTCGTCAAGAAGTGCCGAGATTAAGCCACCGTGCATACGATTGGGATAACTTTGGTGTTCTTCTTTACCTTGGGTCAAACCTACTATATACTCACCTTGTATTTCGTAAAATTGTGTATTTAGTGAAAAAGGATTTTTGTACCCACACACTACACACATATCCGAATTGTTATGTTTTTTGATAACTTGATATTTCATAGATTGCTCCTATATAGTTATTAATATTGTTATAAAAAGATATAACTATTAATTTTATAGTAAAAATATGATAACAAATTGATTTTTAAAAGTAAAATAAATGTTTAAATATTGATTATCAAAAATAATTGTAGTATACTAAGTGTACTTTAGAGGTATTTATTATGAAAAAGACCAAAGAAAAGAAAGTTAATAGACTTAAAGGCTATAAAGGTCTAAAAAAACTTGTGCCATTTTACAAAAAGTATGGCGGGTTGTTTATATTGACGATAGCCTTTTTGGTGTTGTCTGCTGTAGTAGGATTTTTTAACCCAATACTAAAAGCACAAATACTTGCTAAACTGTCTGAGTTTGACTATATGCCAGCTTTGTGGTGTTGTATAGGGCTGATTGGTATAAGAATTGTCGTATCAATATTTAACTACCTACACAATATATGTTATGTCAAGATGGACAACAAGGTTGTGTTTGATATAAAGACCACCCTTATTAGTGCCATCACCCGTGTCACTATGTCAAAAAACGACCAAACCAACAACGGCGTCTATATAGAAAGACTTAACCAAGACGCAGGCAAATGCTCAGACGTACTTATTGACATAATGTCTGTAGTATTAGACATAATAAGCAATATTGGTTTCTTAGTATATATTGCATTTATTGATTTGTACTTTTTTGCGATGTTGATTGCTTATGTAGGTGTGCTTTGGATATTTGATAGCCGCAAAGAATATATGTGGTACAAACAAAGAAAGCACTTTAGAGAAAAGCGTGACATCTCAACTGGTGCATACAACGAACAAATACGTGGACTAAGAGACTTAAAGAGCCTTAACATAAGAAACTCAACCATACAAGACTCTGGCGAAAAGTTCCAAGATGCATTAAAGATAAACATTTTATCACGTGTTACTCGTAGAAAATATGTTGTTGTGAGAGATATTGTAGCGGCATTTTTTGAAGTGGGCTTTTTGATAATGGGCATACTATTTATCAAAAACGGTTGGATAACTCTTGCTAACTTCTTAATTATCTATATGTACCACGGCAATATTAGAAACTTGACAAGTTACTTTGCTTCAATCAAACAATACGCAATCGAAGGTGAACTTGCCGCACAGCGTGTATTTGAAGTTATTGACGAGTTCCCTAAAGAAACTTTTGGTGAACAAACAGTTAAAAAAGTTAAAGGCAACTTAGAATTTAGAAATGTAACTTTTGCCTATGAAGAAGGCAAAGATGTTTTGAAAAACATCAACATCAATTTTGAACCAAACAAAACAACCGCAATTGTAGGCAAATCTGGTAGTGGCAAATCTACCATACTTGCCCTAACCAACAAGCTATATTCTATCAATAAAGGTGAGATTTTGTTAGACGGCGTCAACATCAACGACCTAACAGAAGATAGCTTAAGAAATAACGTCGGTATAGTTACTCAAGCACCTTATATTTTTAATAGAACTATTAGAGAAAACTTGTTGTTTATCAATCCACAAGCTACTGACAAACAAATGATTAAAGCCCTTAAACGTGCCCAAATTTGGGACTTTGTCAAGACATTAGAAAATGGTCTAGATAGCAAAGTTGGCGAGAATGGGGTTATGTTGTCGGGCGGACAAAAGCAAAGAATAGCCATCGCAAGAATCTTGCTAAAAAATAGCAAAATAATCGTACTAGACGAAGCAACTAGTGCCCTAGACAACGAAAGTCAAAGCAACATTGTAAAAGCTATCGACGACCTTAAAAAAGACCACACCATCATAATCGTAGCACACCGACTATCAACAATAGTTGATGCTGATACTATTATGGTTCTTGACCAAGGCAACATTATCGACCAAGGCACTCACAAACAATTATTTAAACGTTGTAAGTTGTACAAAGAATTGTATCAAAGCGAAGAAACTGCAGAACAACTAACCCAAGTATTGTTGTCTCAAACAGTATCTACCGAAGACCAACCTAGTCAACAAGGTTAAATCAAATAAAAAAACACATAGCTAATACTATGTGTTTTATTTTTTTGTTTATGCTGGCAACAAAGCAAATGACAACCCACACAAAACAAGCAAAGACACAGCATCAATGATTGTTGTGATAAATGGGCTAGCCATAACTGCTGGGTCAAGTTTGCATTTTTTTGCAAGCAAAGGCAATATTGAACCTACTATTTTTGAGATAGTTATAACTATAAACATAGCTAGACAAATAATTGCCGCTACTAGATAACCATCTTTTTCTAGATGTAAACCATCTAAATATAACAATTTTAAAAAGCAAAGCACTGACAATGTAAGACCCAACAAAACAGAAACTCTAATTTCTTTCCACACTACCTTAAGGGTATCTTTAAAAGATATTTCGTCAAGGGCTATACCACGTATGATAGTAGCTGATGCTTGACCGCCGGCATTACCACCGGTACCCATTATCATAGGGATACAAGCAGTAAGAATAATGCCATAAGCAGAAGCGCTAAGCAAAGCTTCGTTTCTGGTGATAATAATGCTTGTTATTGTAGAAGACAACATAAGTAGCGCAAGCCAAGGCACACGATTTAGCCATAGTTTAAAGACACTGGTCTTAAGATATGGTTTGTCACTAGGTGCTACCGCAGCCATTTTTGAGATATCTTCGGTTGCTTCTTCTTCGATAATCTCCATAACGTCGTCGACAGTAACGATACCTACAAGGCGGTTTTCGTTGTCGACTATAGGCAACGCCAATATGTCGTACTTTTTAAATGTTTGTGCGATTTCTTCTTGGTCGGTGTTTGTTTTTGCGTAGATAACATTATCTTCCATATGGTCAACTACTTTATCTTCTGGGTCTGCAAGAAGTATATCTCTAATGCTTAAAACACCTTTTATTATTCTACGCTTATCAGTTACGTATAGTACGTTGATAGTTTCGGCGTCTTGACCTTTTTTGCGGATACGCTTTAGTGCTTCAGCTACAGTATAATCATCTTTGATATCAAGATACTCAGTTGTCATAATCGACCCTGCGGTATCGTCTTCATAACACAAAAGTTTGTTGATAGTTTGACGAGTTTGTGCGGTAGAGTTTTTTAAGACCTTTTCTACAATATTGGCAGGCATTTCTTCTACCATATCAACCGCGTCGTCTATATACATATCTTCTATAAGAAAGGCAACTTCTTTGTCACTAAGGGCACTAACTAGTTGCTCTTGTATACTTATATCGGCATAGCTAAAAACTTCTGCACCCACATCTTTAGGCAATAGTTTAAAAACTTTTAACAACCATAAGGGGTTATCTAACTCTTCTAAAAATTCTGCAATGTCTTGTACCAACATTTCTTTTAAAATACTTTTTAGTTCTGTGTATTGTTTGTTTTCTAGTTTTTCAATAAGTTCTTGATTCATAAGTACTTACCCCCTTTTTGTTAAAAATTTATCTTTCGATATACTACTCCGTTTTTTAGTCAATGACCATAATATTATCACAATAAAAAACAAAAAAATAGGTCTTATGTTTTATCCCCTATTTTATTGTATTTTATCAATATAAAAAGGGTTCTAAATTACCCTTTTTTAGACAGTCTTAGTTTATTATCAAAATTAAAATTTGTCAATAATAAATTTTAAAAAAATATGTTTAGTATAATAATTTTAAATATTTACTTAGGCAGTTTTGGCAAAGGTTATTTGTCATAATTTCTGCCTTCACGTATGCGACCGTTTTTGCCGTGAATTTTGATATTTGATTCTTGATTTTTTGCGACTGTTTTTGCGATTTCGATTGCTTCTTTTTGGGTAAGTACAACACGGTACGCCTTAGATGAACCGTTGCTTTTTACTTGCCAGCCGTCTTTGTGTGGGGTTACGTGTATTGACATATTATTCTTCTCCTTAGTTTATTTTTTATAATTCATACCTTGCGATAGATTTTCTGTTGCCATAATGTTTTCTATACGGTTTAGAACTAGCTTTTTGTGACTAGACCAACTAGGCGCTATAAGCAAATCTTTTGGCGCGTCCCCAGTGATGCGATGCACAACAATATCTGGGCGGATATTTTGTAAAATATATAAAACTTTTGCGATATAATCTTCTAACTCTAGCGGTTGATACTCGCCATTAAGATAGATGCTTGCAAGGACGGTGTTTTGTATAACATAAGTAGAATGTATTTTTAACCCTTGTACATCTTGAGCATTTACAAAATTTATCATACTATCTATATCAGCATCGTCTTCTTGCGGTAGTCCCAACATAATGTGCGTAACAACATCTATATTATATTGACGCAAAGTTTTGACCGCTTGGACAAAAGTGTCAGTTGTATAGCCACGGTTGATAAGTTTGCCAACATTGTCATTGACTGTTTGTAGCCCCAACTCTACCCAAACATACAAACCTTGCTGCTGATAAGTATCTAAGAGCTTGGCTACATCTTGGTCGATACAATCTGGCCTAGTAGCTATAGCAAGCCCCACTATCTTATCACTGACTAGGGCACTATCGTATTTGAGTTTTAAGTTTTCTATACTGTCATAAGTATTAGAAAAGTTTTGAAAATACACTACAAATTTGTCAGCACGTTCTCCACGATAACTATCTAAGTGACGTTTGACTTGAGTTGATATATCGCCGCTTTTGATATGTTCTCCAGAGCCCTTTTCTCCACAAAAGATACAACCACCCTTGCCGCATTTACCGTCACGATTAGGGCAAGTAAACCCGCCGTCAACACATATCTTAAGTGTTCGTGCACCAAACTTATTTTTTAAAAAAGTGTTTAGTTTGTTATATCTATCCATTATTGTCCCCTCGAGACAAATATATTTTTAGTTCGTTTAGTGCGGTTAACATTTCTTGTGCAATAACTTTGTTGATAGGTTGTTGGGTATCATTGATAAAAGATTCAATATATTCTTGCGCGTTAGATATATTGACCTTATGTATAGCAAAGTTATATTGCTTTTCGTGTTCGGTGTATTTTGTCTTTGTTAGGTCGGGTTGTTGGGTAGTTTTGACCACGTAGTACAACACTTGAGATTTTTTATTGTTATTATCAGCTACTTTAGTATAATGGTTTATTTCAAAAAAAGGACCTTGTATCTCTTGCTTATTAACATCTATGCCTATTTCTTCTCTTAATTCTCTTATAAGCGCAGTAGTTGTTGGCTCGCCTATCTCTACGTGACCACCAGGCAACTGACAGCCCCCGTTGGAGCTTGCTATATATAAATTATCACCATTAATAACAAAGGCCTTGACTCTAGTGACAACTTTTGTTATGTCTACTTCTTTTATACCGTCTACATTAAAATTAACTACTTTCATATTTTATTACCTACTTTGAGTATAGCATAGATTAAAATTATTTGGCAAAAATATATCAAAAAAAGAGCACTTTGACGATGCTCTTTTTTGTTAGTTATTTAGTTGTTACTTCATATACACCAGAAGATGTATTTAGTTTGTAGAAAGTTAATACATCACTAGTTGAGTCATAAATAGCAATCTCGTGTTTATTGTAGTTTGCCATTTGGTTTTCGTACTCGGCAGTGTTGTTATATTTTAAGATATAATATTTGTGAGAATTGTTAAATGTTATACCATTAAAGGTTTCTCCATCTCTTAGTGTAATAAACACGTCAACCATATCGCCATAGTTATAGTTTACTTTTTCTTCAATATCAAGAGCATAAATCGCACATAGCATTGATTGATTTTCTACTGAGTCAAAGGTACTTGTATTCCAACCAGTCAAATATACATCTGGGTTAAAGTACAATATCACTTCTGCAGCAACAGCATTGTCTAGTTCATATAAGGTATATCCGTCTTTTTCTAGTTTAGCTAGTTGACGTTGACGATTAGGTATAAGTGAAGTTGGGAAGCCCGGGTGACCTTTGTAGTAATAAACATATTCGTCACCATACATATCCATAGTTAATCTAATATAACTATAAAAATCATCACCTTCAGTTACGTCGTCGCTACCTAAGATAATCATTATCTTTTTTTCTTGCTCTCTAGCACTATCAAACATCTCGTCGTTGAAGTGGTACAAATCTTTAAACGCTTGTTTTTGTTCTTCATTTAAGCTTGCTAGTAGACCATTGGTATAAAAAGATGTCGCACTGTTTACTATATCTTGAGCAAAATCTGCATCGTGTTCGGTTATTCTTGACAAGTTTTCACCTGTTCTTAATCTATTTACCCACCATTCTACGTTATCTTCTTCTTTTGCAATAAGATAAGAATAGTAGTTAAGCAAATTATATGTATCGCTGTTGTATTTTGCACTTACACGTTTGTAAATTTGTTTTGTATTATAACCATTGTTATAAACATATTCTTTTATGTCTTGCCAATCTTTTTTCATAGTGTTGTATTTTGCTTGTGGGTTTGCAACACCGAAAGTGTCACATAGACCAACAGCAGTACCTATACCATCACTAAGCAAATATGCGTTCCAGTTAGTTTCTGGTATTTGGTTAGCAACAAAATATTGCAACAGAAGTTCTGCATAATTGTCAACACAATACAAAGTAAATGTTGATTGATTATTTAAAGAATATAATTGCTTAATGTATGAAGCCACAGCTTCACGATAATTATGAAACATAAATTGACTAGTAGCTTGCTCACGTGTTAAAAATGGCAAACATTGTACATTATAAGGTAGTTTGCTCCAGTCATAAGCTTTTGCTCTCTCTAAGAAAGTAAATGTTGGGTCGTCAGCTGCTATTTCATGCAATTTTAAAGAATATACAAGCACTGGATATGTACCATTAAGATAAGCTATGTTGTAGTGTGGTGCTGTTACCTTTACACCTTCTGCGCTATCTTTGTAGTTTAAAGTTTCGCCAGAATATACTTCAATTTCGATATCGTTAAAATACCCATAAGTACCAAAGTCAATATCTTGTTGAACGTTAAGTCCATCAACAATGTCGATAGTTGACTTAAACTCAATGTCGGTACTTTCAAACAAGGCAGCATTGATAACAACCTTAGTTACACCTTGTGGGATATTTGTGATGCTTGCTTCAACTTGACTATCTCCATCGGCACTATCTTGTATGTCGATATTTAAAAAGTCTACACCAACAAAAGCATCTTGACCAAAAGTCACTCCATGACAAGCAAAGCCACCGTTAAAGATAACTTTCTTTTCTTGACCGTCAAAAACAATCTTTTCTAACTTGTCACAGTTTGCAAAAGCTTCTTTATCAACTATTTTCAAAGAGTTTGGCAATTTAATACTAGTAATATCACTGTCTTTGAATGCCCCTTGAGCAATTTTGATTACCTTTTTGCCATTAAAATATTTTGGCACAATTATATTTGTGTCTTTAGCTGTGCCTATACTTGTTATAACATAGCCTTTGCCTTCACGTTCAATTACAAGTCCTTTTGTGTATTTGTCTGTCCTAAAACCTACAAACACAATCAAGCATGTAACTGCAGCTATAACAATAGCCGCCGCAGCACAAATAATGGCTATAAGCCAGTTTTTTGACAATTTTTTCTGCATATCTTTTCTCCTAAGTTACTACCTATAGTCTACCCCAACTTGCCACACAATGTCAATTTAACACAACTTAAAAAAACAAAAGTTCTCTATTAATTTAGAGAACTTTTTAGATATTATTAAACCACAAATTCTTTTCCTGTAGCAGGTTTAATTGTCTTCGTTTTTAGATAGTATATTTTATTTGATTATTTACACTTCTTGTTACACAGGCACTTGACCGTCATTATTTTGCGACTTTACAAACTCAAGATGTCTTTCTAAAAAATACGGTTCTACATATACATTGCCAGTAGAAAAATCAACCCTGTTTTCATCTCCATTCTCATATACATATTCCTCAAAAGATTTTTCCATTTTATCTTGGCTAAAAACCTTTATTGTTGGCTCTTCTATATCAACAAAACTACCTAAATTTTCCAAACTCACACTAGCAGCAAAGTCATTAATATCCATTTTTACATAGTTAGGATTATCTATTTCTTCATAACAACCACAGCTTATCAAATAATCTTTCGCAGATTGATAAAAATTAGGTTGAACATCTTGTTTAACAAAATTACTTATCAATGTCAAAAAAGTGTTAGATATTTCTTCCTCGCTCATCTTGGTAACGTCAGGAATGTTTATACAATCATAACCTCTAGCCTCTATAAAATAGCCGGGATTAGTTTGTTTTAATGCTTCAAACCTGTTTTTATTTTCATCAGATAAAGGTAATAAAATTATATATGCAGGCACAACATCTTCCCTATTACTGCACATAAATGTATATATGTTCTTTTCCCACAAAGCCTTACAAGCAGCTTGCAACTCAGGAATTATGTATTCGTCAATATCGTTCATAACCGTAGTCATGCCAACATGCATATATTGATATCTTGTATCTACTTTATTATTTCCTTCTTTTCCAAAAGAACTAATAAAAGCATCTACGTCTATATTTTCATCAAAAGCCATTTTAACACCTCTAATATATGTTTTATTATATCACAATTTACAACAAAATGCTATATACAAATAAAATAATTAAAAAAATTAAAAAAACACTTGCAATTGTCACAAAAATATGTATAATAAGTTATGCTTGCAAAAGCAACAACTAAATATTTATGGAGGTTTGGCTGAGCGGTCGAAAGCGGCGGTCTTGAAAACCGTTGATGTGATGAGCATCCTGGGGTTCGAATCCCTAAGCCTCCGCCATGGCAATGTTCACTTTTGTCTCTATCTAGAGACTGGGTGAACTTTCTTTGTTTTTAGG
>JAZUPV010000120.1:0-6626 GCA_045605365.1 Clostridia bacterium | reverse complement strand
GAACTTGTATCTATGGGTATTGATGTCTATATAGGGCACAGTGCACTTAACATAAAAGATGTCGATATTGTTGTATATTCTGCAGCAATTAGTTTTGATAATCCAGAGCTGGTTTTAGCAAGAAACAACAATATTGTTTGTATTGATAGGGCAAAACTTTTGGGAGAGATTGCGGGTCAATATAGTGATGTTATCGCCGTTGCCGGTATGCACGGCAAAACTACTACTACGGCAATGCTAGGTCAAGTGTTTATTGATTGTGGCAAAAATCCCACTATACATATCGGCGGAGATTTTGACAAGATAGGTGGTAACTTGTATATAGGCGGCGAGCAGATATTTATAACCGAAGCTTGTGAGTATAAAGATAGTTTTTTGTCTTTAAATCCAACAACGGCAGTTGTTACTAATATAGAAAATGAACACTTAGATTATTTCAAAAACTTTAACAATATTGTCCGTTCGTTTAATCGTTTTTGTAGCAATTCTGCAAGTGTATTTGTACAAAATGATTATAAAAAATATATTAATAGCTCGGTTACAACATTTGGTGATGTAGGGGACTACTGTATACAAAACAAAACTAACAACAAAGGCAAGTTTAGTTTTGATGTATATCACAAAAACAAAAAACTAGTACATATTAATCTCAGCGTATATGGGGAGCATAATGTGTATAATGCTTTAGCTGCGGTTGTTGTTGCTGACAAATATAATTTGCCTATGGACAAGGTCGCTAAATCTATCAACAATTTTTTAGGTGTTAGGCGGCGGTTTGAAAGTGTAAATCTCCCAAGTGGCTGTGTTGTTGTCAAAGACTATGCCCACCACCCAACAGAGATAAAATGTGCCATTGACACAGCAAAACTAGTTTATAACAAACAAATAGTTGTGATATTTCAACCGCATACCTTTTCTAGGACAAAAACGCTTTTTGAAGATTTTGTAAAGTGCTTTAGCGGAGTAGATAATTTGGTGATAATTGACACTTATTCTGCAAGAGAAAACTTTGACCAAAAAGGTAGTTCTGGGGCGTTAATTAAAGCCTTAAAAGATAGAAAGATATGTGGTCGAATATTTGGTAGTTTTAATAAAACTGCCGCCATAAGCTTTTTAAAGTCCTTTGACTGTTGCGATAAGGTGCTACTGTTTTTAGGGGCGGGAGATGTTGTAGATATAGCCGACGAGATAAAAAATAGCGCATTATTATAAAAAAAGTTGCCTTTTATTGCCTTTTAAAACAATTTTGCTTAAAAAAACTGTTGACTAATTGACTTAAGTGTGATATTCTACATTAGCATAAAAGTTTAAGAGGTGAAAATAATGAAAGCGAACGTACATCCAGATTATCATGAAGTTGAAGTAATTTGCGCTTGTGGTGAAAAGTTTACTACTAAATCTACTAAACCTGGCGATGTTATAAAAGTTGATATTTGCAACAAATGTCATCCATTCTATACTGGTAAACAAAAAATCGTTGATACTAGCGGTAGAGTTGAAAAGTTCCAACAACGTCACAACGTTTAATTTATTTAACTTTTTATAAAACAGGCTTTTTGCCTGTTTTTTTTAAGTTATAATATTGACAATTTTGTGTTTAAAAACATTATATCAAGCACATAATTGTAGTATGAAAAAATATAATCAACTATACAATTATCCAATTGGCAGTGGCGTGGTAAAAGGCTCTTATGTTACTAACAACAAAAACAGCCTTGTTATCTGCAATCACGAACAAAAAATGTCAATCTCAGATAGGTCAAAAGTCAACAAGTTTGTTTGTAGTTTAAAAAACTATATTTTGTTAAGGGGCGTTGTATTATTTTTTTATTATATCTTCAAGCTGTTTGAAGGTATAGACAAGTCTTATGACTATTACAACAGCTATTTATTAAGACAACCTATCGAGACCAAAAACAAGTATCGCAACAAGTTTAAGATTTTTTATACTTTGGTTGTTGTGTTTATGCTTTTGTTTTTTGTTCTATTGCCACTAGGGGCAAACTTGTTGTTTGATGTTCTTTTTAAAAGCGAACTTACAAATATATTCTTTAATATATTATTTAAGGTGATATTTGTTTTGAGTTTTTTTGCGGTGTTAAGGTTTGTTAATTATTCTAAAGAAATCTATCGCAAAAATTACGCCATCAATAAAGTTGCCAATGCTTATACTGACAATGGCATAGATTATAGCAAACTAAATAATGCTAAGGGCTATAGAGTTTTAAACCCATACAATATATTTATTGTTGGTCTAGTGGGGTTGTATGTTTTTATACCTATTGTTAGTTTTGAGTTTGCTATGATATTTAATGTTCTTATCAAAGTTGGTGTAGGTGTTTTGTGGTTAGGTATTTGCTATGAGTTGTTATATTTGTTACAATATAGATATGACAAGTGTCCTGTAGCGAGATTTGTATCTATACCATTTATTACACTAAGTAGGCTGACTTCTTTGCCTTGCAAAAAAGAAGAGCTTGATATGGCAATCAACGCCGTTGAGGAAACTTTACTTATGACAAAAAGAAAAAACAATCCTAGTGAAAAACACAACTTTAGACAATTATACATTAAGGTAAAGACAGAACTTGCCGAGAGCGGTATCAATGACCCTAACGAAGCAGATTATCTTATATGTGATAGCCTAGGCATATCAAAAATAGATATGTTGATGTTAGACGTTGTAACAAGTAGTCAACAAAAAAAGATTTTAAAAGTTTTAGAACAACGAAAAAAGAGAATACCATTAAACAAAATTTTTAAAAGACAAAATTTTTATGGGAATGACTTTTTTATCAATGACAATGTTCTTGCGCCACGCCAAGATACTGAGATTTTGGTAGAGCAAGCTATCAAATATATTAATGAACAACAATCTAAACAAAAAGTTCTTGACCTATGTACAGGTAGCGGCATAATAGCTATAACTATAGCTACAAAAACAAACAGCATTGTCACCGCAACAGATATTAGCAAACTAGCGCTTAATGTTGCGACAAAAAACGCTACAAATCTTAATGCTAAGGTTTCATTTTTAAAAAGTGATGCCTTTAAAGGCTTGAAACCATCTAGCAAATTTGATATAATCATTTCGAATCCACCATATATACCAACTCAAGATATTCAAACATTATCTGACGAAGTAAAACTGCACGACCCTATTATAGCTTTAGACGGCGGCAAAGATGGATTGGATTTTTACAAAATTATTGCTAACGAAGCACCAAAACATTTGACCAAGGGTGGCGTTTTGATGTTAGAGATAGGGTACGACCAAAAACAATCTGTGCCTGAACTACTCAAAGATAATTTTAAAGATATACAAGTTATTGATGACTATGGTGGCAATCCACGTGTAGTTATCGCAACAAAAAAAGGATAATTTATTTATGATAGAAAAGTTAGACAAGATAGAGCAACGTTATGAAGAATTAACAAAACTAGTAGTAGACCCTAGTGTTATAGCTAACAACAAAGAGTGGAAAAAACTAGTAAAAGAACATAGCGACATTACACCTATTATTGATAAATACAAAGAGCTAAAAAAATGCGTTAAAGATATGGACGATGCTCAAGAAATGCTAAAAGTAGAAACTGATCAAGAGATGATCAATATGTTGCAAGAAGAATATTATGCTTGCAAACAACTTCGTGAAACAATTGACGAAGAACTAAAAGTTTTACTTTTGCCAAAAGACGTCAACGATGACAAAAACGTTATTATCGAAATACGTGCCGGAGCAGGTGGTGACGAAGCTGCACTATTTGGTTATGAACTTATGCGTATGTATAATATGTATGCAGAACGTAACCGTTGGAAAAGCGAAATTATGAACATTAACGAAAGCGAACTTGGTGGCATCAAAGAAGTAGTCTTTATGATTCAAGGCAAGGACGTTTATTCTAAGTTAAAGTTTGAAAGTGGTGTTCACCGTGTTCAACGTGTGCCTGAGACTGAGTCTCAAGGCAGAGTACATACATCTACAGTTACTGTTGCTGTTTTGCCAGAGTTAGAAGAAGTAGAGTTTGAAATTTTGGACAAAGACCTAAAGATAGACACTTATCGTGCTTCTGGTGCAGGTGGACAACACGTTAACAAAACTGAGTCTGCTATTCGTATGACTCACATACCAACAGGTATTATCGTAGCTTGTCAAGATGAACGTAGCCAAATTAAAAATAGAGAAAAGGCTATGACAATCTTAAAGTCAAAATTGTACGAATTCTACCAGGGTCAAAAAGACAAAGAATATGCCGAAACTCGTAAGTCTCAAGTAGGTACCGGAGACAGAAGTGAGCGTATCCGTACTTACAACTTCCCACAAGGTCGTATGACAGATCACCGTATCAATTATACTGCATACAACTTGTTAGACTTTATGAACGGCAACATCGACGAACTTATCACGGAGCTACAAGTTGCTGACCAAAAAGCAAAACTAGAAAATTTAAATTCTTAATATTTAAAGAGCCTAATTATAACAAAAGGCTCTTTATTTTTTTTATACAGTTTTGTTAACTATTTGCTTTACAAATATTGTCTTATGTCGATTTTTATGTTATAATACGGTATATAAAAAATTTCGCACTAAGGGGAACCTTTATGAACGGAGTTAGAGAACAAGCACCTGTAGAACAAGCTAATAGCCAGGTAGTGACCTATACTAGACCTAATGGAGATGACATTGTGGGTAATGAAAATTTGATAGAAAATATCCGCGACGAGCAAAGTCGTGATATTATCGACAATTGCCGTGTTGGTAACTATGACAGCCAAGGCAATTATGTTATTGATGCAGATATTGTCAAAGAGCTTATCGGTATGAACAAACGTATCTCTCGAAAAGCTTTTGAAAAAGTCACCGGCGAAAACAAAACAGAAGTTGAGTTTAAACTAACTGGCAATATCCCACTATTTGGTGAGATGGAGTTTAGACTTGTTGTTACTAAATTTGACGCAAGATTATATTTGATAGAAGAAGTCTTTCGTGAAGGCGGCGGCTATCTTGAAACTTACGGTGAAAAAATTGCTGAATATGTCAGTGACCGTGTAGAAAAAGATGATTTGCAGAATATTTTTGCAACATTTAACATAAGAATAGCAGACGACGATGACGAAGACGAAGGTAAAAAGTTTAAAGAAGAAGATGACCAAATTGTCGACAAATTGCTTATCCGTAAAATATATCTAAGCTTACTTGCAAAAAATTTAGTTGATTATACCGCAGCTGAAGAAAAAGAATCTTTCGACAAAATTGTTGAGATTCTAAAAGGGCGTGGTGGAGAATACGGCAAGAGAGTTTTAAGAAACTTTATTGACAGATTAGAGCGTCGTCCAGAAATTATGGGCATCAAAGACAAAAACGGTTATAACAAAGCCCTTAATGATATGCTTATCGGTTCTTTAGAAGTTGCCACAACAGAAGAAGATATGCAAGACGAAAATATACGCAAGATTTTTGAAGAAATCAACGGTGTCCGCAACAAACGCACTCAAGAGCATATTGAAAAAGCAAAGCAACTTATTACTGCAGAACAAGTAAAACAAGTCTATGACAAAATCAAAGGTCCTGGGCAAGGTGGCTTGACATTAACCGAAATTCAAAAAGCTATCGAAGACACCCAAACAACATTAACAAAACAACCAGTTTCTAAACAACCTACACAAGCAATATTAAAACAAGAAACTAGAGAAGCAATACTAAAACAAACTCCTAAGAATGCTGTTGTAGAAGAAACTGCAGCTACAGCAGAAGTTGCAGCTGTTAAGAAAGAAGCACCTGCTGAAGAAAAAACAGGAACTCCAAAAGCTGCTAAGAAAGAAGAAAAAGGTCAAGTTAAAAAAGCAAACCCTACAAAATCTTCTCCAACCAAAACTACAAACCCTACAAAATCGCCTTCTGGCGGTAAAGACAAGGGCAAAGATAAAGGGAAGGATAAACCAACTAGTTCTAGCGGCGGTGGTGGACAAACTCAACAGCAAAAACCAAGACAGACTCAAAGTTTTACCCCACTAGGTGGTGGTGGTTTTGGACAAGGTGGGCAAAACGGTAATAAAAATGAGCTAGGGGCCAGACTTCAAGAGGTTACAAATAATCCGAATTTTCAAAAATATAGGGATATGCTTAAGCAGAGTCCTTTATACGGACAGATGGTTGAAGGTATGCTACAAGCACAAAATGGTCAATCTACAGGTACACCTAAGCCTGGAGTAACAGCCACTACAAGAGTTGTTGGTACAGGCAAAATCGAAATTGCTGATAGACCAGATATTATAAAGCAAGCTCCTGTCGAAGATGTGGAACTTGAAGATCTTGAGCTTGGGGATGTCGCCGAAAAAGATGACAGATTTAGAGAATATTCTTCAGTTGTTTCAGAATTTAAAGATGTTATAAAGGAGAAAGGTTTACATCCAGAAGAGATCGAAGATAATATAAGACCATCTCAGGTAGTAGAAGCTATGAGAAAAAAGGCTACATCAACAACATCTTATCCAACTCCTGACGAACAGACTACAACTGAGGATCACTCTTTTACTCCTCCTACGATGTAAAAACAAAAAAATTAATAAAAATACCCTATTGACGAGCAAAAATTTGTATGTTAGAATATATACAACAAATATA
>JAZUPV010000119.1:0-3178 GCA_045605365.1 Clostridia bacterium | reverse complement strand
TTTAAAACATATGAAAATAGAGAAGAGGTTTTAAGGGTTGCACAATCAATGGCAAGAACAGCTATTGCGAATGAAAAATATAGTCAAGACGTGAAAGATGCATACTTAAAAGCGTTTGAAGAAATTCAAACCCTAACTTTTGAAAATATGCAAGAAATCATTAGAATTATCAGTATTAGAGATAGTGCTAATGGCGAAGACGAAGAATAATAATAAAAACACCCTAATTTAGGGTGTTTTTTTTGTTTGTAAAAAAGTTAGAGAATGTTTAAAAGATTTTTGGTTAGATTTATTTAATGAATTAAAAAAGACCTAAATTTTAGGTCTTTTTCATTATTCTGCTTGGTTTGCGCTACCAAAAGTTTTCATCTTTGATGAAACAGTATTGGTTACTTCTTTTATTGCATATTTTAGATATTTTCTTGGGTCGATATTGTCTGGGTTGTGTTGGATATATTCTAAAATAGCTGTTGTATAAGCAAGTCTTAAGTCTGTATCAACATTTATTTTGCAAATATGCATTTGACTAGCTTTTGTTAACATTTCTTCAGGTATACCTTTAGCGCCTTTTATTGCACCGCCAAGGCTCAAAAACTTTTCTACCGCTTGTGGATTCAAACTACTTGCTCCGTGCAATACAAGTGGAGTATTAGGCAATAATGATTGAATTTCTTTAAGAATATCAAATTTTAGTTCGGCGTCTCCGCTAAATTTATAAGCGCCGTGGCTTGTGCCAATAGCTATGGCTAAACTATCTACACCTGTTTTTTGTACAAACTCTAGAGCTTGTTGTGGATCAGTATATGCGCTGTCTTTTGCATCTACATTGACGTGTTCTTCTACGCCAGCTAGTTTGCCAAGTTCTGCTTCTACATATACGCCTTTTGAATGTGCATAGTCTACAACTTCTTTTGTTGCTTTTATATTTTCTTCAAATGGTAGGGCTGATTTGTCTATCATAACTGAGTCGCAACCAATCTCAATTGCAGTTTTTACTAATTCTAAACTGTCGCCATGGTCTAAGTGAAAAAATACAGGGTAGTTAGCGTGCTTACGAGCTGTAGCAACAAGGCCTTTTAAATAATCTGCTCCAGTAAATTCTATAGCACCTTTGCTCATTTGAATAATAACTGGTGATTTGTTTTCGTTAGCAGCGTCTACTATTGCTCTTAATACGTCTTGGTTGACAAAGTTAAAGGCGCCCACTGCATAACCGTTTTGTAATGCGTGTGTCAATATATTTGTTTTTGTTTGTTCCATTTTTTTAATTCTCCTAGACTTATTATAGTATTTTTTTGTAATATTATCTACTTATTTTTAGTAAAACATTTTTATTTTTTTTTGTTTTGTATTATACTATTTACATAAAGTCAAAGGAGGAAACTTATGAAATTAACTTATGTTTTTCCTGTGACCAACCAAAAGTATGATTTAGAAACTTTTTTTAGCAATTTCTCTAAAGAAAAAATTTTTAAAAATCATAAATCTTGGGAATTATTTTTTGTAGTAGATAGCACCAACAACACTTGCAAAGAAAGTGCTTATAAACTTGCTAAAACTAAAGAAAATATCAAGGTCATTGAGTTAGATAAGAAGTTTAATTATGGTTCAGGATTTAAAGCATGCGTTCCTTATATAACAGGTGATGTAACTTTGCTTGGCGATTTGGAATATCCTAATAATGCTCAAGTCTTTGAACAAATGCTTGAAAAACAAAAAGAGGGCGCTAATATCGTCCATGTAAAAAAGCAACAGTCTAAAGTGAAAGCATTTTTTGCAAAATGCGCTGCCAAAGTATACAATTTGTTTGTTAGATTGTTTACAGGTAGACACGATGCAATGGCTTTAACAAGTATACAACTATTAGACAAATTGGTTATAGATGTATTATCAACATTGCCAGACAAATCAAACTATTTAAGAAACTGCACAGGTCTTGAAGGTGTTAATGTAGAAACAGTTTATATCGAACAAGACGCAACTCATTATAAATTAGACTATTTTGTAAAAACAAATAGTGTAGTATTTGCTATTGTTATGAGTGTAATAGCAGTTCTTGGTATATTAGGTTTGGTTTTGGTAAATACCATTGGTACAAAAAACACAATTATACTAAATGTAATATTAATATTTGTTTTATTAGTTAGTATAGCCGCAATTTTGATTACACTTAACAAACATGTTTTAGATGTACGTAATGACAACTTAAAGAAAGAACTAAAGATTGTTAAAAGCGTAAATGTAAAATAAGGAAGTAATAAAATTGTTAGACGATAGATTAAAAAAACTAGCTAGTTTGTTGGTAAATTATTCGTGCCAATTACAAAAAGGCGAAAAAATACTGATAGAAGCTACTGAAGTAGATCCTGATTTTGTATGTGAAATCGTCAACGAAGTTTATCGTGTTGGTGGGGTGCCTTTTGTCAAGTTATATGATATGAAGGTCAACCGTGCTCTATATATGAACACCAATGTAGATAGAGAACGTTTGCGTTGTGATTTTGACAAACCACAAATGGAGCAGATGGACGCTTATATTTCTATCAAATCAGGCAATAAGTTTGAACTAAGCGACGTACCAAAACAAAACTTGGCAGACATATCTACTTATTATTCTTATCCAGTTCATCACGAAACAAGGGTAAGCAAAACAAAATGGGTTATATTGATATACCCAACAGCTTTATATGCACAAAATGCTCAAATGAGCACCCAAGCATTTGAAGATTTTTATTGTAAAGTTTGTACGTTAGATTACAAAAAAATGGATAAAGCAATGACTCCACTTGTAGAACTAATGGAGAAAACTGACAAAGTAAGGATAGTTGCCAAAGATACAGATATATCTTTTTCTATAAAAGATATGCCAGCAATAAAATGTGCGGGTAGATGTAATATACCAGACGGCGAAGTTTATTCTGCGCCGGTAAAAAACAGTGTAAATGGTGTTATAAAATACAATATACCTGTTTTATCGAGCAATGGCGTAAGACATGATGACATAACTTTGACATTTAAAGATGGCAAAATTGTTAATGCTACATCTAACAGTGCAGAAGATATAAATGTTATTTTTGATACAGATCAGGGTAGTAGGTATGTAGGAGAATTTGCTTTAGGCATCAACCCATATATCGAAAAACCTATGTTAGATATATTGTATGACGAAAAAATCAAA
>JAZUPV010000118.1:0-4079 GCA_045605365.1 Clostridia bacterium | reverse complement strand
ACCAATTGTCAAAGCTACGTTTACAACAACTTGTTTTGTTAGGCTGTTTTTAACTTTTAATGTTGTGCCTTCTAGTATAAAGTCATCAGACTCTGCATAATTGAATGTAACCAATTTGTCTAGTGAAATACTAGTAAGTTTGGTTGTGTCACCCTTACCGCTTCTTATTTCGTAATCAGCATTTGTAAGCAAGTTAACAGTCTTGTTAACTTCACCAGATACGTTGCCGATTGCTTTTGGTTCGTATTTGATATTGAAACCATAAATATTTAAGCGATATGTATCTACAGCGTCTTCATAAGTTGTTAGAGTGCATACACCATCTTTGAAGATATATCTACTATTCATAGCAGAATCACCACTATAAGAAAGTGTAATTTGTACACCTACACCACTTGATTTATATGGTACATTGTTTACAAACAATTTATCTTCATTGTCTATACCAACAAGACCAGCATAGTTAAAGCCGTCTGTCTTAGAAGTAAAGTTGATATATGGTTTTTCGTCAATAACTTCACCATTTAAACCTGTAAACACAAATATCATATCACTTGGATTGATTTGAGTTGTGCTTTGTCTACCAGCGTGCCATGTTACACCAGAAGTTGTATAGTTGGCAGCATATAGTGATTTTTCGCTAGCAGTGTCAGCTTCTGACATTTTGATAGTAGCTGTTGTTATAACCCTATCGTTTACTTCAAATCGATTAGTTAGAGTAAATGTGCTATCTTCTACAACAATGTTAAAGTCAAACAAGGTTTGTTGTCTTGAGCCATCTTCTAGTTCTACAGAGAATATATTGTTGATTTCTAACATTAGTTTATAACCAACTAGTGTAGTATCAACAAAGTCTTCTTCAATAGCGCCGACTTTGACATAATCATCACCGTCGTTGATAATCAAACCTAAACTATCAACATATTGTGTGTTAACTACGCTTACATTAACTTTAAGTGTACCTGACTCATAAGCTTGTTTTAATACGTCAAAGTTAGTATTTGGACCAGCTTTAATTGAGATATAATATCTGCCATTTTCGTCAAGTTTTAGGTCGCTTGTATCAAATGAACCTGTAATGCCGTTGTTTTTACCTTCATGGTCGGTTATTGCCAAAGTAAGGTCTTTTACACTGTTTGTTACGGTTACTCTTACAGTACTGCGAGAATATGCAACAAAGTTACCATTTTCGTCAACAATTGGGTTGCCTTCTGGACCAGTAACAACTACTGCCATACTTAGGTCAAATGCACCATAACCGCCAACGATAATCTTTGACAAGTTAGAAGTAATTTGTAAAGTATCAGTGTTAAGTTCTGTATAAACTCTTACACCGTCAACTTCTACATAAGGATAAATACTAAAAGAATCATCTTCTTGTTCGTAATATTTTAAGTTGCTTATTGGATAAGTTTTGCTACCAGTTGCATTTTGGAAGATAATGCCAGCAGGAGTTGTATCGTTTTTAGCATAGATACCTTCTACTCTATATCTACCAGTATAAGCTCTGCCAGTGCCTTCTGGTACTGGGGTATCTTTGAATGCACCTTTGTCTGGGTCCCATTCATAATAAGTCAATGTGTTAGAACCTTGCAAAGAACCAGCATCTTCAAAGTTGATTGAGAACTGTTGTTCTGAACCTTCGATATTTATTTCAAAGCTAAACTTGTATAATGTACCTGCACCTTTAGTTGGACGGGTTGAAGTAAGGTCTCTTGGTAAATAGAATTTAAGTAAACTAAATGTAGAGTGTGGTTGTCCTACACCAGGGTTAACAGTAAAGTACTTATAAGTATTCTTGATAAAACCATCAGTGTTAGTTGTAACCATATCTTTTTCTAATTCGATAAAGTTTTCTGTTTCGCTATCAGCGTTAAGTTCTATTTGAGATGCGCCGTTATAATCAACTGTTATACCGCTAATAGGTCTAGTAAGTAAATTTACTCTAAAGTTCCATTCTGCAGTATCAGTAGAACCATCTTGTTTTCGATAAGTAATAGAAGCTTTTAGTGTTGAAGTAGTATCAACATCAGAATAAGCCAAAGGTACTATTGTCCAAGTCCAAGCTGATGGATCAGTACCCTTAAAGTGTTCAGCATCTTTTGTTACAGATACTTCTGCCCCGTCTACCCACTCGATAGTTATGTTGTCCATCAAGTAGTCTAAGCTAGTATAGTCATATCCTGAAGAATCTGACTTTGGTATTAATTTAATATTAAGGTCAAAACCTTCTACAGGTTTGCCATCTTTACGAGCTACTAAAGAATATTTTTCATACCAATAAGTGTTGATATCATCATTTGTTGCTTGCATATCATCAATGTATACGTCAGCAACAACAATCATTTGACCTTTGTCGTCTTGACTTTCTGATACACCACCTACCATCTTAGAGATTTGGTTTTCGATAGTTAGTCCAGAATATTTATCTTCTTGTCTAAAAGTATCATAAGCGTATGCTTTTAGATAAAAGTTACATTCTTTTTTTGTTGTGATAGTTGTTGTTTGGTTAACTTCTTTGCTAGAAATAACGTTACCTTTATCAACAACACCATTTTTAAAACTTGCAAAAGATGTATCTAGTAGATTGCCATCTTCGCCATAAAGCATATAATAAATAGTTTTTTCTCTATCATAAGCACTAAGACCTTGGTCTAGTTTACCTGGGTTAAGCGCTCTTTCTGGATAAACTGTCGCACTAAATGTTATGCTATCACCTTTAGATAAAGAAGCAAACTCAGTACTTACAGTCAATGTTTTGATAGGTACATCAATAAACACATTGCAAGAAGTAAACAACATACCATTATAACTTGCAGTAATCTTTACCGCACCACCAATGTTGTTGCCTTCAGCATCTTTTACTGGCCAAACAATAAAGTCTTGACCAATAGTTGCAGTTTCTGGCAATTTAACAATACCAGCTGGCTCTGCAGACAATGTCAAAGTCTTGCGGTTTACACCTTCTGTTGATGTGTTTACCCTTAAGTCTACAGCGGTAGAAGTTGTTATAGTGTCAGTTTGCACAAAAGCAATATTGCCAGGCTCGACAACCTTCTCGTTAAAAGCACCCGCAACAAATGCAATGCCTACGATAAGCACCAAACCACCCATAACACCGCCAAGTGCTATACCTAAAATTTTGAATATACGCTTTAACATATTTTTCTCCTAAAATAGTATGTGCATTTTGGATAAAAAGTACTAGATACAATATTATATTTTAATTATATATATAGCATAATTAAAAGTCAAACAAATATCAAAAACGAACATCTTATTAGCGCAATTAAAAAACAAAAAAACTTGCTATAAAAGCAAGTTTTATTTTAAGCAAATACTTCTATATCATAATAAATCGAGTCATCTACTACGCTATATATTCTTATTGTAAAGTCTTCAATAATACCTAAGTCAAAATCTATAGTTGTAGCAAAAATTTCGTAATAGTTTACAAAGTCTAATTCGTCATATTCGTCGCCATCTACCAAAAATACTACGCCTACTTCACCATCTACTTGAACGTCACCACAATACAAAGCGTACTCTACAGTAACAAAAGTATTAGAGTCAAATTCTTCTAAAACATTAATATCTATTCTATCTGGCATAGCGCTAACACTAACATTGATAGTTTTAGAAACTCCACCACAACTAAAAGTAATTGTTGTGTTGCCTTGAGATAAAGGTTGCAAATATTGTCCGTTTAGTTTGATTATATCTTCATCAGCGATAGATATTTGACAAGTTGTTACTGTCGCATATTGCGGCATAATAGTTACACTTGGCAAAGCCACCTGTGTTTGGCTGACAGACACTTCTAGATATCCACCAGCTACACTAATCTGCGTTGGCAAAATTTGTTTTACAACAAAACTAATACTTGTTGACAAGTTGGTATCTACAAAGTTTATATTTAGTGTTGCACGTCCTAAACCTACAGCTTTTACCTTGTTGTCTTGTATAGTGATGACATTGTTGTCAAAACTATTTTCAATGTTAAAAGTTCTGTCTTGTTCGGTTGGATTACTGTTACAAGTATAAGATACTTGGCTAACAAAATTATCATCTAAAAAGTT
>JAZUPV010000117.1:0-12941 GCA_045605365.1 Clostridia bacterium | reverse complement strand
GGGTAGAACCGTCTGTTACATAACTATTGATTGTTTGGTTGTTGACGTCTCGTGTTGAGTTTGAAGTCAATACGTTATTGTTTGTGTAGTATTTAGTACTTCTATTTTTAATACTATTATATAGTCTATTTTGAGTTGAATAACGAGTGTTATTGTTGACTGTTTGATAGTCTTTGTTGGTGTTGGTATAATTGTTAAGTTGTTCTATAGCAAGTTCTTGGTTGCTGGCGGTTTTGATTTTTCTTGTAGAGTTGATTACGTTATTAAGACTTGTATCAACTCTATTTGCCATATTTGTTGTTGCATTGGCTTGTTCGTTGCAGCCTACTAGTGTTGTTGCGGCAACTAACATTGGTATAATAAATAAGAATTTTTTCATATTATCCTCCGAAGAATTTTGTTATGGTTAGTTTGCTCGCTAATTTTTAAAATATTACACATTTAAAAAAATTTTTGAATTAAAAACTTTGTTATGGCAATAGTTTGTGTAGAGGTGAATAATATGGACAACTCTATAAGAAACAAAAAATATTGTCAGTTTGTAGAAAAAAGGCTACCAAGCACCAAGTTTTTCCCTTCGCTTTTGTATGCTTTTTTGATAGGTGGTACAATTTGTTGTATAGGTCAAGGCATATTTGATGGTTTAGCGGCGCGTTTTCCAACTTTGACTAAAGATGTTTTGCAAGCTTATATGTTGGTGATTTTGATATTTATTGCTTCATTTTTGACTGGATTAGGTGTTTTTGATAGGATAGGCGCTATTGCCGGGGCTGGCACAATTATACCAATAACGGGTTTTTCTAACTCAATAGCAAGTCCTGCGATGGAGTTTAAAAATGAAGGTTTGATATTTGGCTTGAGTGTTAAGATGTTTTCTGTAGCTGGACCGGTTATTGTAAACGGTGTGGCGGGTAGCGTCATTGTTGGGTTAATATATTATATAGCGGGGTTATTATGACAAATAGAGTTGGTAAAAGGACAATACATTTAAAAACTCCTGCAAAATGGACAACAGGCTATGCGGTAGTTGGACCAAAAGAAGGTCAAAGCCCTGTTAGTAAGTATTTTGATTATGTTTTAAAAACCGATAGCTTCAATGAAAAGACTTATGAACTAGCAGAAAGAAAGATTCTCGAGCATGCTGTATCTGGAGCAATAGATAAAGCAGGGCTTATTGTTACTGATATAGACCTTCTTATCAGTGGAGACTTATTAAACCAGATAATTTCTTCAAGTTTTAGTGCAAGACAGTTGCAAACCAGTTATATTGGGTTGTTTGGGGCATGTTCTACAATGACAGAGAGTATGGGTGTTGGGGCGTGTTTGGTTAGTGGTGGTTTTGCTAAAAATATAGCATGTGCTACTTGTAGTCATTTTTCTACCGCAGAAAGGCAGTTTAGATTCCCGTTAGAATTGGGTTGTCAAAGACCGCCTACGGCTCAATGGACTGTTACTGGTGCGGGTTGTGCTATATTAACCAACAGCGGTAAGGGACATAACATAACTCATGTGACATTTGGTAGGGTTATGGACTATGGTATAAATGATATGAACAATATGGGAGCTGCGATGGCGCCAGCTGCTGCGGACACATTGGCAACACTGTTTGAAGATACCAATACAAAACCTGAAGATTATGACCTAATAATAACAGGAGACCTTGGTAAACTTGGTGGCGAATTGTTGATTGACCTTATGGAGTATAAAGGTTATAAGATGGCACAAAATTATGCGGATTGTGGGCAAATAATCTTCTCTAATAGTCAAAAGGCTTTTATGGGTGGTAGCGGTTGTGGTTGTAGTGCAAGTGTGTTTAACTCGTATGTTTTTTCTAAATTAACAGACGGTAGTTACAAAAAAATAATAATGATGTCGACGGGGGCTTTGCTTAGTACGACTTCTTCTTTTCAAGGAGAAACAATACCGGGTGTTGCTCATGCTATAGTTGTAGAAAAAGGTATGTAAAAATATGTTTTTAGATTATGTGATAGTTTTTTTAGTAGGTGGCACAATTTGTTTGCTTGGGCAAATATTGATAATACGTACAAGAATGACTTCGGCAAGAATATTAGTTTTGTTTTTAATGATAGGTATAGTTTTAGAAGCTTTTGGGTTGTTTGAACCTATTGCAAACTTTGCAAAGGCGGGTATAACAGTACCGATAATTGGGTTTGGTAGTTCTCTTGCAAAAGGTGCTATAAACGGTGCAAAAAGCGCTGGATTATTAGGAGTGCTAAAAGGCGGCTTAGTTGCGACTGCTGCAGGTATTGCCGCCGCCGTGGGCTTTGCTTATTTGTTTGCACTTATTTTTAAAAGTCGTAGCAAAAAATCATGAAACAGTATTTTTTATCTAAATATAAATCATATATATAAATATGCGAACAAAACAGGCATATTTTGATAAAATTGAAAACAAATTTAAAGCAAAAAAGCATAAACGAAAGTTTGTAATAGGCTTGGTTGCTTTATTTTTGATTATAGGCATAATATTTGTATATATAGCTGTTGTGATAAATCCTATAATCATATCTATAGGAGAAGCTAAAGTAAAATCTCTTGCGACAAAAGCGGTCAATAGCGCTGTAGCCGAAGTATTGTTTGATAACTATACTTATGATGACATTATAACGATAAAGTTTAATGAGACTGGTGATATATCACACATCAGTGCTAATTCGCTAGTTATAAACAAATTGTCAAGAGACCTTGCAAGTACAAGTCAAACAAAGCTAGATATTATTGGAGAACAGGGTATAAGTATACCTATGGGTACTTTGCTTGGTATACCTATAATACATGGTAGGGGTCCAGATATAAGGCTAAAGCTTAATCCTATAGGGTCTATTACTTGTACTTTTACGTCTAATTTTACACAAGCAGGTATTAACCAAACTAATCACAAAATATATGTCAACATTACGTCAAACTTGACGGTTGTTTTGCCAGTTAGCTCCAAACAAGTCTCAAGCACTACACAGATACTTATATGTGAGAGTGTGATAATTGGTAAGGTGCCTGATACATACTTACATTCTGATAGTTTAGAAAATATGATGGATTTGATACCATAAAACAAAAATTTTGGTTGACTTATTATTTTTGGTGTGATAATATCTTGTCATATAAAAGCGATAATAAAAGACAAGTAGTAATTTTGATTTTGTTAAAGAGAATGAAGGTCGGTGGGCTGAGAGCCTTCAAACAAATAGATTTTATGAATTCACTTTTTATGCTTCACTCCGAACAGGCGACTAAGTAAGAGTAGACGGCGGCTCCGTTATAGCTATAATGAGTTGGCTAAGATTATTTAGCTTAATTTAGGTGGTACCACGTAGTTTATTTAAAAACTCCGTCCTAATGTAGGATGGGGTTTTATTTTTTTTATTAGGAGAAGATTATGACAGAAGAACTAAACAAAATACTTGATCAAGCTGTTGCAGAAATACCTAACGCACAAAGCAATCAAGAACTAGGCGAACTTCACAATAAATATCTAGGCAAGACTGGATTACTTACTAATGCTATGCGCATAATGAAAGATTTGTCTAACGATATGCGTAGGGAGTTTGGTCAAAAAATCAACGAAGCTAAACAAAAAATCAGTGAAATGTTGTCACTAGCTCAAACAAATTTGGAGAAAAAACAAATTGAAAAAGAACTAGCTAGTACAAAGGCTATTGACTTGACAATACCTACAACTGACAACGAAGGTAGTTTGCACCCTATAACAATTATTCAAAACAAGGTTGTAGAGCTATTTAGAAGTATGGGCTTTACTGTAGAAGAAGGCAATGAGATAGAGACTGAATACAATAACTTTGAAGCGGTTAATATTCCTAAAAACCACCCAGCACGTGATATGCAAGATACTTTCTATCTAGACAATGGTCAAGTGTTAAAAACTCACACTTCAGCAGCTCAAAACCGCATTATGAGAAAATATGGAGCTCCGCTAAAAGCTATCTTCCCAGGTAGATGTTTTAGAAATGAAGAACTTGACCCAACTCACGAAAACACCTTCTTCCAAATTGAAGGTATGATGATTGATACAGATGTTAATATTTCTAACTTAATTTATTTTATGAAAAATATGTTAACAAATGTATTTGGCAAAGAAGTTAATGTTAGACTTCGTCCAGGGTTCTTCCCATTTGTCGAACCAGGATTTGAATTAGACTGTACTTGCCCATACTGTGGCGGCAAAGGCTGTAAAGTATGTAAGCAAGGTGGTTGGATTGAGTTGTGCCCATGTGGTATGATTCATCCACGTGTTCTTGAAATGGGCGGTATCGACCCAGAAAAATATCAAGGTTTTGCTTTTGGTTTAGGTTTTACAAGACTCGCAATGATGACTTATGATGTAGATGATATAAGAATACTAAATAGCGGCAAAATACCAGCTTTAAAACAAACTAAAATTGACTAAGGAGTAAATTATGTATATTTCAGTAAACTGGTTAAAAGATTATGTAGATTTAAACGGCGTAAATATTGAAGAGTTAATTAACAAATTTACTCTTTCATGTGCCGAAGTAGAAGGTATCGAATATAAGGGTAGAGAACTTAGCGGTGTAGTAGTAGCTAAAATTATTGATGTTCAAAATCACCCAAATAGCAAAAAATTGCACCTACTAAAAGTAGATGCTGGTGACCAAGTATATGATGTTGTATGTGGTGCGCCAAATGTAAGAGTAGGTTTGGTTACTGCTTTTGCAAAATTAGGAGCTCACGTTGCTGGTATAGATATTGGCAAAGCAACTCTAGGTGGCTGTGATAGTTATGGTATGTGCTGTAGCGAACACGAACTTGGTATTTCTGACAATCACGACGGTATTATTGATTTGCCAGAAAATACACCGCTTGGCGTAGATATCAAGTCTGTGCTTGATATAGAAGACACTATATTTGAAGTAGATAACAAATCTCTTACTAATCGTCCTGACCTATGGGGTCATTATGGTATAGCAAGAGAAGTAGCAGCTTTGACAGGTAGAAAGTTGCAACCATTAAAACTAGAAAATGTTGCTAACTTCAAAGATAATAAAGTAAAAGTAGATGTAACAAGCAAAGATTGCTATAGATATGTTACAACTACAGTAAACAACATTACCAAAAAACAATCTAGCAAAAATATGCAGATAAGATTATATTACTGCGGTATGCGTGGTATAAATTTGCTAGCTGACATAACTAACTATATTATGTTAGAACTAGGTCAACCAATGCATGCTTTTGACAATGAAATAGTTAAACAAATACAAGTATATAATGTAGACAAAGATACTGCTTTTAAAACTCTTGATGGAGCAGATAGAGTATTGCCTAAAGATACTATGGTTATTGCTACAAACAACACTCCAGTAGCAGTAGCGGGTGTTATGGGTGGTGAAAATAGTGAAATCACCGACAATACAACTAGTGTATTGATAGAAAGTGCAAACTTTAACGGAGCAACAATTAGAAAATGTGCTCTTGGCTTAGGTTTGAGAACAGAAAGTAGTGCAAGATACGAGAAGATGCTTGACCCAGAACTTACTATGACAGCTCTTTTAAGATATGTATATCTTGTTAAAGAACAAGACGGCGGAGCTACTATTACTAGTGGTATAACTGATGTTTATAACTATCATTATCCAAAGGTAAATATTAAACTAACTCAAGAATTTATCGATAGATATATTGGTATAAAAATCCCTAAAGATCGCATTGTTGACATATTAGAACACCTTGACTTTGGTGTTAAGGTTAATGGTAGTGAGTATGAAATAGATGTACCTACTTTTAGAGCTACAAAAGATATAACTTCTAAGGTAGATATTATCGAAGAAATTACTCGTATTTATGGTTATGACAATATTGTACCAGCTACAATCAATCAACCATTAGAACCAACCAAATTGGATAGGGGCGTTGCTCTAGAGTATGACATCAAATATGCTCTTGCTAACCGTTATAACCTAAACGAAACACATTCTTATATTTGGTATGATACAGCTAGTAACAATGCTCTTGGTATAGAGCCAACTAGTGTTATTAGATGTGTAAACTCAATTAATAAAGAAAACGACAAAATACGTTCTACAATGATACCAAGTTTGTTAAAAGTTGTTGTAGATAACAAAAACACTTATAACGAAATCGGTACTTTTGAAATAGGTCGTGTTGTTAAACAAATGAGAGAAGACGGTCTTGCAGATGAGACTAAGAGTTTGGGCATTGTTCTTTACAAAAAAGGTGCAGACCAAAACGACTTGTTGTTAAAAGTTAAAAATATTGTAGATTACTTATTTACAAACGTTATCAAAGTTGAATATTCTCTAAACAGATCAACTCCAGATTGTGACTACTATCATCCAGTAAACTACTATGAGATTGTTTGTTTAGATAAGGTTGTTGGTACTATCAATTTGTTACACCCAGTAGTTAAGAAAAATATTGACGCTAACTGTGGTGTAGCTGTTTGTGAAATCAACACTTCATTGGTTCAAGATATAGAAGTCGTAGAAAATAGATTTGAAAAAATCAGTAAATTCCCAACTACAAAACTAGATTTTAACTTCTTAATCCCAGAGACTATGCTATACAAAGATATTATCAACATAGCACGTTCTATCAATACAAACTTAACATACAAAGTTAGCCTTCTTGATATTTATCATAACGAAGATGGCAAATTTGCTAGTTATACATTGCATTACGAAGTTAATAGTTTTGTTAAGAACTTAACAAGTGAAGATATTGATACTTTCCACAAGCAAGTTATTGCTGAATTTGAGAAAAACAATATTTCTTTAAAGATTTAATAAAAACACTTTAAAAAAGTAATATAATTTGTTACAATAAATACGAAAAACAAAAATCCTATGTTTATATAGGATTTTTTGTATGTTAAAGGATTAATGTTTATGATTTACCTTGATAATGCCGCTACAACGGCGCTAGAGCCTGCTTGTAGCCCAGTTATAACTAAATATAATGAAGAAGTTTATTTTAACCCTTCAGCCCTTTATAACGTAAGTAATGACCTAAACAAAGAGATAGATAATGCAAGAAAGTATATTATCAAATGCCTTGGTGGCAACGAAGCGGGTAGTTTGATATTTACTTCTGGTGCTACAGAAGCAAACAACCTAGCAATATTTGGTAGTGATAATCAAAAACAAAAAAGATATTTGTTTAGCGTGGGTGAGCATCCTGCAGTATATAATACTGCTATAGCTCTTAGAAACAATGGTTATGATGTAGACTTTGTACCGCTAAACTCAAAGGGTGAACTTGACCTTAATGAGTTTGAACGTATGATGGATAGTGATGTTTGTTTTGTTTCTGTTATGATGGTAAATAACGAAACCGGAGCTATTAACGATATTGCAAAAATTAGAGAGATTATCGACCTAAAAGCAAAATCTTGCAAGCTTCACGTAGACGCAGTACAAGGTTTTTGCAAGATACCTTTTAATGTAAGAAGTTTAAAAATAGACTTATGTACAATAAGTGCGCATAAAATACACGGTCCAAAAGGTGTCGGTGCTCTTTATGTTGCACCTAACTGTAGCGTAAAAAATATTACCTATGGTGGTGGGCAAGAAAAGGGTATAAGGTCTGGCACATATAATGTGTCTGGCATAATGGGTTTTTGCAAGGCTGTAGAAGTTGCTTATAGTAGTATAAAAACCAATTATGACCACATTTTAGCCCTAAAAAATAGATTTATTGAGTCATTGTCCCCAATAAGACAAGATATAATCATCAATGGAGAAGGTTCTCCTTATATACTTAGTATGTCAATAGACGGTATACGTGGAGAAACTGTTTTACATATGTTAGAAAGTCAAGGGGTTATCATTGGTACAGGTTCTGCTTGTTCTTCTAGCAAAGTAGAGAATAGAGTTCTTACCAATATGGGTAGAAAAAAGAGTGAAATACTAGGGTCTATTCGCATAAGCTTTGGTAAATATAATACCTTAGAAGAGATAGATCAAGCGTCTAAACTTGTTGTAGAATCTATAACAAAATTATTAGAAATGTCTAAAAGGAAATAATATATGAGAGAAGTTATACTATTGCGTTTTGGTGAGATATTTTTAAAAGGCAAAAACCATAGATTTTTTGAAAAGACACTTTTAAACAACATTAAAAATGTCGCAAAAAAATATAACGCAGTTGCAGAAAAAATAGCTGGTCGTTATATAGTTTATGATTTTGACCAAAATGATAGAGATGAGTTAGTTACAAGACTTACTCAGGTGTTTGGTATCGTATCATTAAGCGTTGCTAAAGAAGTTGATACAGATGTAGACACTATCACCAATATTTGTAAAGATATTAAGATAACCAAAGACACCTTTAAGGTAGAAGTAAAAAGAGCTGACAAACGTTTTGGTATGCAGTCTTTTGAATTTGCTGCCGAGATGGGTGGGGTGATTTTGAAAAACAACAATGTAAAAGTTGATGTTCATAACCCACAAGAAGTAGTAAATATCGATATTAGAGAAAATGGCAAAACATACATCTCTCACGAAAAGATACCTTGTGTTGGTGGTATGCCAGTAGGTACTGCAGGCAAAGGTATGTTGTTGCTTAGCGGTGGTATTGATAGTCCTGTTGCTTGTTTTCAAATGGCAAAAAGGGGTCTTAGTATCAATGCAATACATTTTCATAGCTATCCATACACAAGCCAACAAGCAAAAGATAAAGTTATTGAACTTGCAAAGCTTTTAACCTCATATGTAGGTCATATTAACCTATTTATTGTGCCATTTACCAATATTCAAGAAAATATACATAAGCATTGTGATGATGACTATATGGTTATTTTGGTTAGACGTTTTATGATGGATATTGCAGAACGTGTCGCTCAAAATAATGGTTGTGGTTGTCTTATTACTGGTGAAAGTTTAGCTCAAGTTGCCAGTCAAACATTAGAAAGTATCACTGTTACAAACAACGCTGTAAAGATGCTACCTATATTTAGACCACTTATTGGTATGGACAAAACAGAAATAATGGAGATTTCTAAAAAGATAGGCACTTACGAGACTTCAATTTTGCCTTATGAAGATTGCTGTAGTGTATTTTTACCAGATAGTCCAGTAACAAAACCTAAACTCGATAGAGTAGTTAGAAACGAGCAAAAACTTGACAAAGAGCAACTTATAGAGCAAGCAATTTCTGGTATAGAAGTAATGCATATATATTAAAAATAGAAGATAGGTAATTTTTGACCTATCTTTTTTTGATAAAAAATGTAAAAAATATTTGTCGATTATGTTTAAAATTAACTTTATCTTGTTTGACAAAGGTATACTAAAAATTGTAAAATATGGTTAGAGTATTATATAGTCTCATTCGACTATTTTTATATCTAATCTAAAAAAAGGAAATATACAAGTTATGACAATCCCAGTATGGGCTTTTGTGCTTATAGCAGTGGGCTTTTTGGGAGCGGGTTTTGCAGTGTGCTTGGTTATTTTGCTAAACAAAGGCAAAAAAGCTAGAGAAAGTGCAGCAAAAGTATTAGAAAATGCTTATGCTGAAGCAAAAACTGCTAAAAAAGAAGCTATACTAGAAGCTAAAGAAGAAGTACAAAACCTAAAAACAAAATGCGATGCAGAAATTGCAGAGCGCCGTAACGAAATGATGAAAGCAGAAAATAGACTTTTGCAAAGAGAAGATTTCGTTATCAAAAGAGAAGAAACTGTAGAGAAAAAACTTGAAACTCTTGAACAATCTCAAAAGAAACTTCAAGAAAGAGAAGAAGAACTAGTTTCTTTAAAACAACAACAAGAACAACTTAATAAAGAAATGACAGTGCAACTAGAAAAAGTTGCAAAACTAACTAAAGACGAGGCTAAACAAATCTTAATCGACAAATATGTCGACGAAGCAAAACACGATGCTAGCAAACTTGTTAGAGATATCGAACAAGAAGCTCGTGACAAAGCAGAAAAAGAAGCGAAAAATATTCTTTCACTTGCTATTCAAAAATGTGCTACCGATCATACATCTGAGATAACAGTTACTGTAGTGCCACTACCAAATGATGATATGAAGGGTAGAATTATCGGTCGTGAAGGTAGAAACATAAGAGCAATCGAAAATGCTACCGGTATCGATATTATTATTGATGATACTCCAGAAGCTGTTGTATTGTCAGGTTTTGATCCAATACGTAGAGAAATCGCTCGTATGTCTCTAGAAAAACTTATTATGGACGGTCGTATCCACCCAGCTCGTATAGAAGAAATCGTTGAAAAAGCTCAACGTGACGTAGAAACTTCTATCAAAGAAGCCGGTGAAAATGCCGTATATGAATCTGGCTTATTAGGTATTCATCCAGAAATCGTTAAAGTTCTTGGAAGACTAAAATACAGAACAAGCTATGGTCAAAATGTATTAAAACACAGTTTAGAAGTTTGCCACCTATCTGGTCTTATCGCAGCAGAACTTGGTGCAGATGTTAAACTAGCTAAACGTGGTGGTTTGTTGCACGACTTGGGCAAAGGTCTTGACTTTGAGATGGAAGGAACACACGTATCTCTTGGTGTAGAACTTGCTAAAAAGTATAAAGAAAACCCAGCCGTTATCAACTGTATCGAAGCTCACCACGGAGATGTAGAGTTTAAGAGTATCGAAGCTATCATTGTACAAACTGCCGATGCTATTTCTTCTAGTCGTCCAGGTGCAAGAAGAGAATCTATTGATACTTATATCAAGCGTCTTGAAAAACTTGAAGAAATCTCTAATAGTTTTAAAGGTGTTGACAAATCTTATGCTATACAAGCTGGTAGAGAAATAAGAGTTATCGTAAAACCTGAAGAAGTTGACGATGCTCAAATTACCTTCTTGGCAAAAGATATTGCTAAAAAGATTGAGACTGAGATGGAATATCCTGGTCAAATCAAAGTTAACGTTATTCGTGAGACTCGTAGCACAGAAGTTGCAAAATAACAAATTAAAAAGAGATGTTTGTAGCATCTCTTTTTTTTGTTTGACAAATATGTTGTTGGTTAAATATTATATTAATAAATAAAAAGGACAATATTATGTATTATATAGCAGATAGTCATACAGATTTTTTAACCGAATTAAAAACAAAAGAAGAAAGAGAAAATTATATTAAAAGTTTAAGTTTGTCGCCTTTAAAACTACTTAGTTGCGCCGTTTTTACTACGGACGAAAACTTGTCAGTAGATAAAATATTGTCGCTTAAAAACGAAATAAAGACCTTGGATGATAGTGTAAAATTGTTGTTTTCTGTAGAAGATATCGGCAGTGTCAATGCAAAAACAGATATGGAGAGATTAATTGAAAATAAACCTATAAGTTGTACACTTACTTGGAATTATGACAACCAGTATAGTGGTGGTACTTTTTCTAACAATGGATTAACACAAAAGGGCATACAAACTATTGAATTGTTAGAAAATAACAATATTTTTGTAGATACAGCACATCTTAATAGAAAGGCTTTTTGGCAAGTGTGTAAGTATAGCAAACGACCTATTTTTAATTCTCACAGCAATATCTATACTTTACGCCATCACAAACGCAATTTGACAGACAAACAAATACAAAAAATAGTAGATAGTGATGGTTATATGGGTATTACTATTTATAATGCATTTGTTAGTAATAAAAAAAGGATATCGAGTTATGATATCGCTAAGCAGTTTGATTATTTGATTAAAAAATTTGGTTACAAACATTTTGGTTTTGGAACTGACCTTTATGGTATTGACAAACAAGACTTGCCTTATGATATTGCTAACTACAACGATTTAGCCAAAGTTATACAAGTTTTAGAAAATATGGGGCATAGCAAAGACGTTATAGAACATATCTCATACAAAAATTTTTATAACTTTTTAAAAAGAAACAGCCTAGTATAAAACTAGACTGTTTTTTTGTTTATTGTAATTTTGCAATTTCGCTACGTGCGACTTCGTCACATTCGTTATTGTATACATTGTCAGAGTGACCTTTTACTTTATGCCAATTGACTTGATGAACGTGGGTTAGGTCGATTAGTTCTTGCCATAAGTCTTGATTAAGTACAGGCTTTTTGTTAGCTCCACGCCAACCGTTAAGTATCCATTTTGTTATCCAATCTTGCAAAAACGCATTGCATACATAAGCAGAATCTGTATATAGATTGACTATGCAAGGTTGTTTGATAGCTTTTAGTCCCATAATTGTAGCCATAAGCTCCATACGATTGTTGGTGGTTTCTTTTTCGCCGCCGCTAACAATCTTTTTTTTGTCGGCATACATAAGTATAGCACAATAACCGCCAGGACCAGGATTGCCAGAACAAGCACCGTCTGTATATAAAGTAATTGTTTTCATATTGCCTCTTTAATGTTTAACTATAACAAATTATATCATAAAATATTTGTTTAATCAATTTTAATAAGTTTTAAAAATAAAATAATTCTTCAAATTTGCAATCTAATGCGACACAAAACAACAAAGCAAGTTTAGCAGTAGGGCAAAAAGTACCTTTTTCTATAGAGATAACAGTTTGTCTAGTAGTGCCGACAAGTCGTGCTAGTTCTTCTTGAGATAGACCTTTTGCTGTTCTCATTGATTTTAAATTGTTATTTAAAACTAAATCATTTTTCATAATATTTACCTACATATTATATAACATTAATAATATATAAAGTCAACATTGTAGCAGCACCTATTGCCTCTAAAATTGCACCTATTAGTACGCCATAAGGTCTTTTTGCTAAAAAGTATTGGCAAAAATAAAATACACTTGCCCAACTAAAACATACAAACGCTATTGCATATATGGCTGAATAGTGACCAAGGGCACCTTCAGTTATCATAAGAGATACTGCGAGTATGCCGGCTACGATTATAGCTATCCAATTTGATTTGTTGATTTTTTGGTTCTCCATTTCGCCAACTAGTACTTTTTTGTGTTTGGTTTT
>JAZUPV010000116.1:0-9067 GCA_045605365.1 Clostridia bacterium | reverse complement strand
AATATCATAATTATCAATACACTTATTCGTTTCATACTATTATATTGTGTAAAAATTTATTAAATATAATATTAGTTTTTTTTAGTTTGTGTTATAATATATTGGTCAATAAAAAAACTAACATTTTGTTGAAAATTGTCATTTTTTATACAAAGGATAAATAAATTACTTTATGGATAATCAAGATAACAAGATTGTGACATTTGGGGTTACTAACAACTTAATAGACATTGCTAAGCAATCTTTTGACAAAGATCATCAAAAGGGCGTTAGACTGACAAAAAGAGCAGTATATACAATGTATGACAACAAGCCAAATTGCGACTTTGATATTAATGACTATTTGGCGACGTTAGACACTTTATATCCAGAACATATCAATTATTTTGCTCAGTTGTGTTATCAATATGGCAAGTTGTATTTATACGACTATGTGCATTATTGCGTGTTTAAGATTCTTGGCGAAAATATGATAGAAGACAGATTCAAGTGGAAGAGTATTGCCCAAGACGCCGAACAAACCGAGCCTTATATCTTAGCTTTTATTGGGGCATTGGGAGAAGCTTGCAAATACACCAACGACTATTATCTAAAAATTATCGATACACCTGATCGCAATCTAAAAGTGCCACCAGTGTTTACCAATCTTAGAATTGTTACACCTAGCGGCAATCTAATACCTGCTATGACATATATGCTAGAAGGGTACACCGAAGAAGAAATAAAAATAGCCGAAGCATATATGGTGCACAATGATTTTGATAGAGCTATCAAAATATTAAAAAAATATGACCCTACAAAATACCCTAAAGTAAAAACCGACCTTGCTATAAGTTATTTTCTTAACGGCAAAACACAAGAAGCAATAGATACTATAATCAACAATGGCGAGTTAACATTTTTAGACAATACAAACTTGTTGTTGTTTTATCACGACATAGAAGATAAACAAAACTTTGAATCTGTCAAAAAACAACTAACCAATATCTATAAGCCAGATATGGAGCAGTGCTTTAAGCTGGGTGTGGCTTTTTGTCAGGTAGAAGAGCATAAACTCGGTCGAGAATATCTTGGCAAATACCTTAACAAAAACGCCCAAGACTTGCGTGCACAGTTGCTATATGCTATAGCGTGTATGAATTTGGGTGAGTTTGAATTAGCCAAACATAAACTACAATATCTATTAGATATTGATATATATGACCAACTTGTATACAAAGATTATCTACAACTATGTCAAAAGAAAGAACTAAAAAAATACGAATATGCTTTTGATGTTCAGCCAAAGAGTAGTTACAAATACAATGACTTGGTTGATAGGTTAGTTCATCTTAACGATGACGAGTTTAAACTATGTATTATGGATAACCTAGACTTAATCGGGTGGGTTGCTCGTAGTAGTTATTGTGAATACAAAAATCTGTTTTTTATCAAAGTTTCTCGTATAGAAGATGTAAAAGTACTTAATCTTATAGAAGATGTCTTGCTTGATAGATATGTTGATGACGTAGTAAAACATATTATTATAAAAACCAAGTTAGAATATGCTATTAACTTTAGGTCAAAGATTATGTTTGTTACCAACAATACTTTACATCGTATAAGTATGCCAGGCAATAATATTGTCGATGAAAACACCGGCATAACCATCTACAACAAGCCAAAAGACAAACTAAACCTATACCCAACATATTACAAGGCGTGGTGTCTTGCTTATGATTTTATCTTAAAGTATGACGACATAAGTGTAAACCTTAACATTTATGAAACTAGACGTGGCATTATTGAAATATTAAAACATTTGTCTTTGCCGACATTTACCGAAGACGAACTAAAATACTATATAGCAGCATATTTAGTTAACCAGTACTATGAGACATTGGTAAAACGCAAAAGAGAAAATATAAAACAAATAAAAGACAATCCTTTAATAGACGACAACTATATGCCGCCTTTTGCAAGGATAATGTCAAAATCAAGTATCATAAAATTTTATCATCTAGACAAAGATCGTTATCAACAACTAGAAGACGAAGTCGAAAGATTGCTAGCGCTAAACTAAAAATAAAAAACCTATTGAACATTTCAATAGGTTTTTTTTGACAAATTGTTTAGTTAATAATACGGTCAATGTTTTTTGTTTTTGCCAAAGCGCTTTTCAACTAAAGATACTATCGCATACATACCACCAGCAAGTATACATAGTATAAGCGTACTTGCCATAACAAGGTCTAGTTTAAATACTTGACCACCATACACTATCAAATATCCAAGCCCAGCACTACTAACAAGATATTCTCCCATAACAACACCGACCCAAGTCATACCAACATTTATCTTTAGTATTGATATAAATTCTGGCATTGCATTTGGCAAGACTAGTTTAAAGAATATTTGCAGTTTGCTAGCGCCCATAGATTTTAACAACATTATTTTATCTTTGTCACAAGATAAAAATGCGCCTAGGGTAGAGAGTATAGTTATGACGATGAGTATTAGTATTGCCATAACAACTATTGCTTTTGTACCAGCACCAAACCAAATTATAATAATTGGACCAAGAGCAATCTTGGGTAGACTATTTAGCACCACAATATATGGGTCTAAAATTTTTCGCAAAGTTTCGCTCCACCACAAAGCTACCGCTATAACAAAACCCAATATCATAGAAATCGCAAACCCTAGTATAGCTTCGTACAATGTTATACCAATATGATAAAATAGCGAGCCGTCTTTGATAAGGTTGATAAGGGTGATTATCATTCGTGATGGAGAACTAAAATAAAATGGATCCAATACCTTGCAGTAAGTTAATAACTCCCACAACCCTAGCAAACTCACCAACAACAGCACTTGACAGGTGATGACTAGTATCTTTTTGTTACGGATATTTTTTAGATAAGATTTTCTTGCGGGGGATATATTGTTATTTTTCACTATTAAGCTCTCTCCAAATATTATCAAATAACTTAGCAAAGTCAGGGTGCTCTCGACGTTTTAGTGGTGGACCAAAGTCTTTTAGATTGATGTCAAAAACCTTTTTTATTTTGGCGGGTCTTTTGGTTAATACGACTACACGGTCGGCCATAGAAATTGCTTCGCTTAAATCGTGCGTAACAAGTACTGCAGTTTTGGCTTCTTGGGAGATAATTTTGCTTACATCATCGCAAACACTCAGCCTTGTCTGAAAATCTAGCGCAGAAAATGGCTCATCAAGCAATAGAACGCTTGGTCGGAGCGTTAAAGTCCGTATTAATGCGGCACGCTGACGCATACCGCCCGATAGTTCGGCAGGATAATTTTGTTCAAAATCGCCCAAACCATACTTTTTTAGTAAGTTTTTTGCATATTCGTAGTGGGTTTTGTCCTTATCCTTTTTGATTTCTAGACCAAGGACAATATTCTTAAAAATTGTTCTCCACCCGAACAAGTGGTCGTGTTGAAACATATATCCTGTAGCACCACCTTGTTCACTGGCAATTTTGCCATCAATTAGCACCTTGCCGGTGGTTGGTTTTAGTATGCCGGCTATCAATGATAGTATCGTTGTCTTGCCACAACCACTAGGGCCTACAATAGCTACAAATTCACCTTCTTTTATCTTTAGGTTTATTTTGTCGATAGCTAGTGTTTCGCTGGTGGCAGTTTGGTAGGTTAGCCCAACATCAACAAGTTCTACAAGTGATTTCATCGTATGCTCCTATTACAATTTGTCATTTGATACAACGTTATATTGTATACTTCATTATATTTTCGCTACTGTGGTTTTGTGATAAAACATCAAAAAATATTGCCTTATATTTTTGTTAACTTTTGTAAATTGCCAAAATAAAAAACCTACTAGAATATTTCTAATAGGTTTATAGATATTAATCTTGATTCATTATTGCCAAAGCATAAGTGTTGTCTATAATACTACTATAACTTACTGTTTTGTTATTTAACAAACCTGCATCGTAGATAAGTTGATGTAGTTTGTTATAGGCAGATTCTTTCATAACAGGGGTGTCTACCCAAGCATCAATCTCGATGTATCTTTGTAGTGAAGATTTTACAACGTCTCTTGATGTATCAGCAAATGATGGCATAATGCTATCTACTGCGTTGTCAAGGTTGCCTTCTTTTACTAGAAAGTCATAGCCACGTTTTATTGCTCTTAAAAACTTTTGTGCTCTCTCAGGATTATCTTGTAGATAACTTTGTTTTGCTGCAAAGGCAGTGTATGGTATTTCGCCACTGTAGTCACCAATAGCAGCAACGACATGCCCAGTACCACGAGCTACAACTTGGCTTGCAATAGGTTCAAACAATGTACAATAGTCTATACTGTCATCATTTTCAAATGTAGAAGCAGTCAAGTTAAACTCAATATTGTTTAAAACTTTTACATTGTGTGTTTGGTCAATAGCAGCACCCGGGGTTAAGCCATTTTCTTTCATAACGTAGTCTAGGGTTAGGGCAGGTACGCCACCTTCTCTACCACCTATGACAGTTTTGCCAATAAGGTCGTCCCAGCTAAAGTTGTCGGTAGGTGTCTTTGACACAAGAAAAGACCCGTCTCTTTTTGTAAGTTGACCAAAAACCACAGCATAGTCATTGGCGTCACCGGCTTTTACATATATAGATGCTTCTGGACCCATTAAGCCAATATCGGCACTATTGCTTAGTATGGCTGTCATACATTTGTCTGCGCCACCGCCGTTAGATAGTTCTATAGTTAAGCCTTCATCTTCAAAATAACCGTTGTTGATTGCTATATATAGTGGTGCATAAAAAATACTATGGGTAACTTCTACAAGTCGTATTTTGTTGGGGTCTTTGCCACCGCAACCTACCATAGTCATTGATACACATACAAACATCGCTATAATCAAGCATACAAACTTTTTCATTTTATCCTCCTTTTTGATTTATAATCTATAATATTCACAAATATCCTAAGGTGTTAAAAGTTATATAATTTTGTCTAAAAATAACTACTTTGTTTTTTTATAAAAAAAGTATTGAAAAATTTTTTATATGTGTTATAATATCAATGTATTTCGGGAGAATGATATGAATAGTTTATTAGCTTTTGTAGATTTATTAACTAGACTTAACCAAATCAATGTTATCATTGGTATTATTCTTGCCGTCGTCGGACTAAGCGTTGTTTTCTTAGCAAAAAGGATTACCGTATCTATAAGAAGAACTGACGATGTGTCTGATGATGATAAAGTTCACGTTACACTAAAAATCATTGGTCTTATACTTGTTATCGCAGGTTTAATAGTACAAGTTATTATGTAAGTTAGTTAATTTATAGACGTAGGGTAAATCCTTACGTCTTTTTTTATTTAAAAAATTTTTATTTCACAAACACTTGTTGCCGTTTGATTGACAATGAGTAGTGATTTTTGATAAAACAATAAATGTAGTTTTAATGTAGGAGAAAATTATGGAAAAGAACTATAATCCTAAGGATTTTGAAGAAAAACTTTATGAAAAATGGATGAAGAAAGGTTATTTTAAAGCGAGTGTTAACAAAGACAAAACTCCTTTTACAATTATTATGCCTCCACCTAATATCACAAGCAAACTTCATATGGGGCACGCTTTTCAACAAACCATTCAAGATATTATTATAAGACGCAAACGTATGCAAGGTTACGAAGCACTTTGGCTACCTGGTACAGACCACGCAGCTATCGCAACCGAAGCAAAAGTTGTAGAAAAACTAGCCCAAGCAGGCATCTCTAAAGAAGATATCGGCAGAGAAGCTTTTTTAAGACACATCGAAGATTGGTACAAAGAGTACAAAGGTACTATTATCAATCAGTTCAAACGTATGGGTTATTCTTGCGATTGGGATAGATTATGCTTTACTATGGACGAACAAAACTGCCGAGCAGTAAGAGAAGTTTTTGTACATTTGTACAAAAAAGGTCTTATCTACCGTGGCAAACGTATCGTTAACTGGTGCCCACACTGCCGTAGTTCTATTTCTGATATAGAAGTTGACTTTAAAGAACTAAAAGGTCACTTCTGGCATATTAGATACCAAATCGAAGGCACTGACGACTATATCGAAATTGCCACAACCCGTCCAGAAACTATGTTAGGCGACACAGCAGTTGCTGTTAACCCAAATGACGATAGATACAAACACCTTGTTGGCAAAAACGTTATATTGCCACTTGTTAACAAATCAATCCCAGTAGTAGCTGATGACTATGTTGAGATGGATTTTGGTACAGGCGTTGTAAAAATCACTCCTGCACACGACCCTAATGACTTTGAAGTAGGTCTTAGACACAACCTTGAAGTTATCTGTATACTAAACGACAACGGCACTATGAACGAAAACGCTGGCGAATATGCTGGTCTTACTCGTGAAAAAGCCCGTGAACAAATCGTAAAAGACCTAGAAAAATCTGGCAATCTAGTTCGTATAGAAGACTATACTCACAACGTAGGTCATTGTGACAGATGCAAAACCGTTATCGAACCACTAATTTCTAGCCAATGGTTTGTTAAGATGGAAGAACTAGCAAAACCAGCTATCGAAGTTGTTGAAAAAGACCAAGTTCACTTTACAGAAGAAAGATTTAAGAAAATTTATCTTCACTGGATGAAAAATATCAAAGACTGGTGTATCTCTAGACAATTGTGGAGTGGTCACCGTATACCTATCTTTACTTGTAGCGATTGCGGACAAGTTATCTGCGAACTTGAAGATCCAAAAGTATGCCCAAAATGTGGTAGCAAACATATCACTCAAGACGAAGACACTCTTGATACTTGGTTTAGCTCTGCATTGTGGCCATTATCAACTTTAGGTTACCCAGACAAAACCCCAGAGTTAGATTATTTCTACCCAACCAACGTTATGGTTACCGCACAAGAAATTATTCAACTATGGGTTGCTCGTATGATCTTTAGTGGTCTTGAGTACAAAGGCGAAATACCATTTAAAGAAGTTCTTATCAACGGTACAGTAAAAGACGCTACCGGCAAAAAGATGAGTAAGAGCCTAGGCAATGGTGTAGACCCAGTAGGTATTATCGAAGAATACGGCGTTGATACATTGAGATTTTCATTGTTTAATGGTGTATCTATCGATATGGATAGCAAATTCTCAGCTAAAAAAGTTGAACTATGCCGCAACTTCATCAACAAAGTTTGGAACGCAAGCCGTTTTGTATTGATGCAAGCAGAAAACTGCACAGTAAAGCCTATCGACCAAGTACAAAACTTCTCACTTGCTGACAAGTGGATTTTGACAGAACTTAACAAACTTATCAAAAGCGTTGACAAAAAGTTTGAAAAATACGACATCGGTATGGCTGCAAGTGAGTTATATGACTTCTTCTGGAGTACATTCTGCGACTGGTATATAGAACTTTCAAAAACTCAAATGGCAAATGGCTCTCAAGAGACAAAAGACGCTACTGCATCAACTCTAATCTATGTGTTGACAGTACTTCTTAAATTGTTGCACCCATTTATACCATTTATCACAGAAGAAATTTATCAATCTTTACCACTACATACAGAGAGCATAGTTATTGCTGAGTGGCCTACAGTTAATGACAAATTAACCAACACTAGAGCATCTCGCAATATGACTCAAATTATGTCTATTATCAAATCTATCCGTAATGCTCGTAGCGAAAAGAATATCCCAGACAACAAAAAGATAAGAATAGTTATCTTGCCTATCAAAGAAGAAAAACTTCTTAAAGAAGCTGCTCTATATATCCAAAAACTTTCTACCGCAAGTGAAATATCATTTATCGACAACGAAGCTCTTATCGCAGAGAGTTGCGTAACAATGGTATTTGGCATCGCTAAAGTATTCTTGCCAATGAGCGGTATGGTAGATAGCAAACAAGAAATAGAAAGACTAAACAAAGAACTTAGCAAGGTAGACTTCGAAATCGCCCGTAGCGAAAAGATGTTGTCAAACCCAGGTTTTGTTAACAAAGCTCCTGCACAAATGATAGAAGCAGAAAAAGCAAAACTAGACAAAAACAAAGAACTAAAACAATCTATTGTAGAAGCAATCAAAGCTCTTCAATAACTTTTGTTTAATAAAAAACAGCAATCATACAGTTGCTGTTTTTTTGTTTTAACTCAACTATTTAATTTGACATAGAGTGCGGGGGGGGGTATACTAGTTTTGAAAAATAAAATCAAAGGGATTGATATGAAAAATAAGTTATTGTCATTTATACTTGCTATTTGCCTGTTTTTGCCTTGTACTTTAGTATTAACTGCTTGTGGCAAAAATCCACCAGAAAAACCACACACTCACAACTGGTCAACAGAGTGGTCAAAAAACTCTACCGAACATTGGCTAACTTGTGATACTTGTAATGAAAAGAAAGATAAGGCTATTCACGACGGAGATATTTGTTCAGTTTGTGGGTACGAAAAAGGCTCAGAACCAAATCCAACTGTGCCAACAGTTTCAAGCGTTAGAGATTTAGAAGTCATCACTTTTGATACAGGAAGTGAGGGATTGTTTACGCTTGTTCTACTCCCTGATGGCAAAAATATGCTTATAGATTCTGGCATACCAGATCTTGAAACTGAAATGCTTATAGAAGATCAATTGACATATGTTTATAATATTACAACGATTGATTATTTTGTTTTGACAAATGCAATATCAGCTAGAACTGGAGAAATGGATTATGTACTTCAAAATTACAATGTAAGTAATCTATTTACACCAAGAGTGATACGAATTGAAGGACAACAACACGATGATTCTTATGTTTATGATTGTTATTTAGACGCTTTGCAATATGTACCTAACACCTGTAATATGGTAGAAGTAACAGAAAATAACTGCGATATAACCAATTCATTTAAGAAAAGTGGTAGTGCAACAACTTATTCTTACACAATAGATTTTATGTTGCCAGTATCAACAGAAGATTGTCAAAACAACACTCGACACTCTGATGCTGTGATTGATACAACCATAGTAATATCTATAGAATATCAAGGCAAAACAATACTTATTACGGGAGATAACACAGATACCAATATTAAAGCTTATATAGACAATTATGACGGA
>JAZUPV010000115.1:0-10123 GCA_045605365.1 Clostridia bacterium | reverse complement strand
GTGTAGGGTTTGGTAGTGGGGCTATGAGTTATTCTACATCTAGCCGTACATATTGCTACAATCACAATACAAAAGCACAAAAGGCAACTTCTATGTACCTACAGTATGCTGACGTTGCGCCATTTAGTCGTAGTGACAACTCGAGTATCGAGACTCAAGGTATAATGAAATATAACCAAGCCTATGCCTATGACGTTATGTCTCTTAATTTAAATATTGTAGAGACATACCCTATAGATTTTGCTGGTTATACCGTAAATAAAGTCGCCATCTGCAAACCACGTACTGTGCAAGAAGCCCAAACAAACTTGCCTATACTTATGATAGATAGCAACAACGTAGCTCATATCTATTACAACTACCTAGACGCACAAGCGGGGTTGTCTTTTAATATTTCTAACGTTAGCGATATATTTTGTGTCTTTGGTAGTTCTCTTACAGAACTTATGGTGTATGCATCTATCAACGGCACTTGTTATGTGTACAAACTAAGCTACTCAGCTTCTACCCGCAAATTTACTCAAAAATCTCGTAGCAAACTCGGTACTTTTAGTATGTATTACCCAGGTTTTGGTGATGATGCGTTTTATATCATAGGCAACAAAATATACTTTACAAAACGTCAGGATTTATTATGAAAATTTATTCAAAACCGCTCTTGTGGTGTGCTCTTAAAAACTTGCATATTCAACATACAAACCAATCCAAAGGAGCAAACTTTATGTACAATTATCAATTTGACAATGTTATATCAACTCAAGCAGAACAAATCTTAACCACCGACACAGCCCAACAAGAAAGCCCAGTTATTACAGAACTAGACCCAACTTATCAAGAACAAATCTACAATGTGGGAAGAAGTTCTTAAAATAGCCCTTTCTAATGGGTTGTGGGCGGCGTTGTTTGTGGCGTTGCTTGTATATCAGCTCAAAGATAGCGCCAAGCGTGAAAAAAAGTATCAAGACACCATCGAAAAACTCAACGAACACCTTGACGCCGTCAGCGACATAAAAGAAGAAATCAAAGAAATACGCACTTGTCTATCCAAAGGAGACAAAAAGTAGTATGAAAAACCTAAAAAATTATGCAGTAGTTTTGGGTGTTGTCAGTGTAGTGGTGGTTGTCGTTCAGCTAATAGCAACTATCTTTAACTTTAGCCTAGATATCAATATTATCGTAGAAGTAGCCGCTTGTATAATAGCAATACTAGTGACCTTTGGTGTCATTGTCAAAAAAGACACCACTGACAAAAACTTTGACCAGATAAAAACGGATATTAAGCAAGACATTATAGACAATACAACTATTTCAAATAGTGACGACCCTGATACCAAACAAAATAGCGACGACACAAACTAAACAAAATCTTTTGCTTTGATATAACATACCAAAAAACAACCTACTTACTTGTAGGTTGTTTTTTTTATAAAAAATATAGTTTTATACACAAAAACAACGGCTTTTTGTCTAAAAGTATTTGCAAAAAAAAATATGGTATAGTATACTTTTGTTAGTATAAATAATATATATATTATATTTTAAGGAATTTTTGCTTATGATGTTTAGAAATTCTGTTAGATTAATTTTGTCTAACTTTTCTAATGTTTGGAAATTATTATTGTATTATGTGATATGTACTATCATATCTTTTGCCATATTGTATCCTATTGCCAGCCCAATTATATCAAAATTGAGTGCGGCTCACGTTTTTACTGATATACAGACATTGTTTAATGGTTTGTTTTCTCAGCCAAACGAAATGGCTACATCTTTAGATCAAGTATTTGTTACTATAGGTGAGGTTTTTAGTGCCAATGCAAGAGACTTTTTGCCTAACTATATCCTTTTTGGGGTAGTTGTATTATTTGTTATGCCATTTATCTATGGTCTAGGAGAACTAACTATAAGCGAAGTTTTGTATGGTTTTATGACTAGCCAAACAAACTATGGCTTTACAGCTTGTTTTATCCGCAAACTTGGCAAAGCTTGTGTTTTGAACCTTTCTAAAATGATATTTACTGTACCTATGAACATTATCACAATTTTGTCATTGTACGGTGTAGTAAAACTACTTGCAACCAAACTTATCGGCAATATAGTAGCGGCAGTATTTGTTATGCTTCTAATTATCGTCTATATAGCTTTCAAAAATACTTTGTTTAGTTGTTGGACACCAGCTACAGCTGTTCACAATGTAGGTCCTTTTAAGGCTATGATTCTTGGTTGGCGTGCAGTTTTTCATAACTTCTGGAGTATCTTTTCAACAGCAGTTGCAGTTATGATTTTTGCTATTGTTGTCAACTTTATTTTTGGCGTATTTACATTTACTATTGCTTTTGTAGTTACTATGCCACTTACTATATTTACCTGGTATGTTTTTCATATGGTTGCATACTTTAGCAATCAAGGTATGAGATTTTATGTATACCCAGATATGTTTATCACCCCAAAACGTATCAAAGAACAAGAAACTATCAAAAGACTTAAATTTTATCTATAATTAGACCAATTTTGCACTTGCTTTTTTTAAGATACTATGTTAAGATAGCAATACTTTTTTGGTTTTTAGGCTTTTTGCCACACAATATTTTTCATAGGGCAATGTTATATTTATAACGTTGTCTTATGAACCTAATATTTTGATATACTTAAGATATATTGATTATATCTATTTTAGGTATGTCTAAATAAGGTTTTTACTTTATTATATTTTTACAAAGGTCTTATATCTATAAGGCAATTTTTGTGCGGCAATAACGTGTGTTATTGACCAAATTATATACAAAAAAAAGTTTGTTTAGACTTTTACATATTTATTATTAAGGAGATTTTTATGAAACAAAATTTAAAAGTTATGTTCTTAGGCGGTGTTGACGAAATCGGCAAAAATATGACCGTTTTAGAATATGGTGACGACATTATTATCGTTGATAGTGGTTTAGCCTTCCCAAATGAAGATATGCCAGGTATCGACCTAGTAGTGCCAGACATTACTTATCTTAGTATGAACAAAGACAAGGTTAGGGGTATATTTATTACTCACGGTCACGAAGACCACATCGGTTCTTTGCCATACGTTTTAGATGAGTTGCACGTGCCAGTATATGGTAGTGCTATGACAATGGGTCTAGTAGACGCTAAGCTAAAAGAATTTAGAAACGTTCAATACGAACCAAACACAGTAAAATCAGGCTCTGTTGTACACGCTGGTTGCTTTAAGGTAGAGTTTGTATCTGTTACTCACTCTATACCAGGTGCTATGGCACTAGCTATTACTACACCTGTTGGTATAGTTGTACACACTGGCGACTTCAAAATTGACCAAACACCTATCAACGGCGACGGTTTTAATATGCAACGTTTTGCAGAAATCGGCAAAAAAGGTGTACTATTATTAATGTGCGAGAGTACCAACGTAGAGCGTAAAGGTTTTTCTATGAGCGAAGCACACGTTGGTAGAACTTTTGACGAGTTGTTTAGTAGATTTGCTGATAAGAGAATCTTTATCGCAACGTTCTCTTCAAACGTTCACCGTCTACAACAAATAATGGACTTGTCAAAAAAATACAACAGAAAAATCGCCTTTACTGGTAGAAGTATGATAAATGTATCAGACGTAGCTATCAAACTTGGCGAGTTAAAAAGTGACAAAGAAAACATCATCGACATAGACAAAATCGACAAGTACGAAGACAAAGAACTTATTATCTTAACAACAGGTAGCCAAGGCGAGTCTATGAGTGCTTTGACTCGTATGTCTACAGACAACTTTAACAAAGTCCGCCTTGACGAAAATGACGCAGTTATAATTTCTGCTAGCCCAATCCCAGGCAACGAAAAGAGCATCAACACCGTCATCAACAACTTGTACCGCAAAGGTTGTACAGTTATTTATGACGAACTAGCTGATGTTCACGTTTCTGGTCACGCTTATCAAGAAGAACTAAAAATTATGCATTCTTTGCTTAAACCAAAATTCTTTATACCAGTTCACGGCGAGTATAGACATATGCGTTGTCATCAAGTTATGGCGCAAGAACTTGGTATGCCACAACGCAACACTATCATACCAGAACTTGGTATGTGTGTAGAAGTTAACCGCAACTACTTTAGAGTAGCTGGTACAGTTGTAGCAGGTGAGAGATTGGTAGACGGTACAGGTCTTGGCGACTTAGAAAGTGTGGTTCTTCGTGACCGCAAACTTCTTAGCGAAGAAGGTCTATGTGTAGTATTACTTACTATCTCTTCTCGTAGTAGAGAAATTATCGGTGAGCCAAACATCATATCTCGTGGCTTTATCTATCAAGACGAAGCAAGCGAAGTTATCACCGACGCCAAAGAAGTTATCCTAAATGGTCTTTCTACTGTAGATATCAAGAGCCTTGACCTTAACGAACTTAAGATGACCGTTAAAAAGATTGCTTCAAACTACTTCTTCAAAAAGACAAAACGTAAACCAATGATTTTGACAATTGTCAACGAGCAATAATATGATAATAACTAATTTAACAGAAGATTTTTTGAATAATTTGTCTAAGCCAACCGACAAAGAACTTAACGAGTTGGAGATTTTTGCACGACAAAAACATATACCGGTTATGATTGACCAAACAGCCAACTTTTTGGCAATCTTAACACGTATTATCAACCCAAAAAACATCTTAGAAATAGGCACTGCAATAGGCTATTCTGGTACAATTTTGTTAAATAATAGTAGCAAAGATACCCATCTTACTACCTACGAAAAAAGCCCAGAAAGTTACGAAATAGCCAAGCAAACCTTTATAAACTTCAACAAAACCCACCAAGTCACCCAAAAACTAGGTGACGCCTATGACTTGCTACAACAAGAACAAGGCGAGTATGATATGATATTTTTAGACGGCCCAAAAGGTCAGTATATCAAATATCTTGACTATATTTTGCCACGTCTAAAAGTTGGTGGAGTGCTTGTCTCAGACAATGTCTTGTTTAAAGGTATGATCACTGGCGAAACACCAACTCCACGTGACCATAATACAATAAAGAACAATATGACCAAGTTTATTGATACTATTTATTCTAACCCAAACCTACAAAACTCTCTTATAAACGTAGGTGATGGGGTGCTTATTAGTGTCAAATTATCATAAAAAGGAAAAACAAATGATAGAGTTGTTAAGCCCTGCGGGCAATTTTGAAAAACTAAAAACAGCTGTATACTATGGTGCAGACGCAGTTTATTTTGCAGGCAAAAAATACGGTCTTAGAGCTTTTTCAGACAATTTTGAACTAGACGAACTAAAACAGTCTGTAGATTACTGCCACGAGCATAATGTAAAAGCCTATATCACAATCAATATTATCGCCCACAATAGAGATTTTGACGGGTTAGAAGAATATGTCAAATATCTTTATTCTATCGGCGTAGACGCTGTTATAGTGGCTGATATCGGCATTATAGACTTTATTCGCAATGTAGAACCAAATCTTGCTATACACGTTAGTACCCAAGCCAATATCACTAACAAATACAGCGCAAAGTTTTTTGTCGATAGGGGTGTTAAACGTATTATCCTTGCAAGAGAACTAAGCATCACCGAAATCAAAGAAATTAGAGATTTTATCCCACAAGATATCGAGATAGAAGCCTTTGTTCACGGTGCTATGTGTATTAGCTATTCTGGCAGATGTTTGCTTTCTAACTACCTTGCAAAGCGTGATGCAAACTGTGGTGCTTGTGTACAAGCGTGCCGTTGGGAGTATACTATCACCGAGCGTAACCGCCAAGGCGAGCAATATCCTATCGAGCAAGATAGTAGGGGTACATATATACTAAACAGCAAAGACCTTAATATGCTAGACTATATAGACCAATTATACAAAGCCGGTGTTACTAGTTTCAAAATCGAAGGTCGTATGAAATCACCTTACTATGTAGCTACAGTTACCAACGCATATCGTAGAGCAATAGATAGTTTATTAAAAGACCAAGACAACTATCAACCAGACCCAATACTTCAAACAGAACTTGCAAAAACAAGCCATAGACAGTTTACAACTGGGTTTAATTTTAAAGATAAATTCAGCGAACAAAGCGAATATCTAGAGACTTCATATCCTGTTCAAACACACGAATTTATGGCTATAGTAACTCAAGACTACCAAGATGGTTTTGTCCAAATACAACAACGCAACCGCTTTAGAGTGGGTGACGAGTTAGAAGTTTTGTCACCAAGTGACAACTTTAACAAAATCATCAAAATCACATCTATCAAAAATCTTGACGGCGAGTTTATCGACGACGCCAAAAACGTCCAAGAAACTATCTATATAGCAACCGACCTTCAACTAAAACAAGGCGACATTTTAAGAAAAGTTGCTACAAAATAATATTAAAAAATCCTACACTTTGTTGTAGGTTTTTTTATTGCAAAAATACTTTGCTTGTACCGATAATTGTGTACAAGCTTTATTTTTACCCACAAAAAATATATTTTTTATGTACAAGCAAAAAACAACAATCTTCGACATATATATAAGCATAACCTTTAGGGGGTGTTTATGATTATCGAAAACTTTATGACATTTATGAACAAAATAATGTTGTTTTCTGCCTATGTCAACAATGTATCGTCCTTCCCAAAACCATTAACACTCGAGCAAGAAAAAGACTACTTTAACAAGTTTTGGCAAGGCGACCAACAAGCAAAAGAAACACTCATCTCGCACAACTTAAGATTAGTAGCACACATAGTCAAAAAGTACAACTCAGCAGGAGAAGCCGATGACCTTATCTCAGTCGGCTCAATAGGGCTGATAAAAGCCATCAATTCTTTTAGATATGACAAAAATACCCAGTTTAGTACATACGCCGCCAAATGTATCGAAAACGAAATCTTGATGCTAATACGCGTCGGCAAAAAGCACCAACAAGTCTTGGCTCTCAACGAGTCTTTGGGCAAAGACAAAGACGGCAACGAAATCTGCCTTATGGACATTGTCCCCAACGTAGACGGTGACGATATCGAAGGGGTAGAAAATAATATCCTAACCGAAAAGCTACTTGCTCTTATCAAAAAAGTCTTGTCAGAAAGAGAGTACCAGATCATATCTCTGCGTTTTGGTATAGGTGGCAAAGAATCTCTAACCCAACGAGAAGTCGCAAAAAAACTCGGCATATCTCGCTCTTACATCAGCCGTTTAGAAAAAAAATCTCTAGAAATTATCCGTCAAAATGTAAAACAGCAACAAATATATTTTAGTTAGTTGTTAAAAAAATAAAATTTTGGTAATATATCTACATAGGAGAAAATTATTATGTTAGGTGTATTTTTATTTATCCCTGCTGTAGCTTTGATTGTTTTAGGTATTATGTATGTTACTGGCAAGGGGCTTGGCTTTTTGGTCAATGACCAACCAATCAGTGACGAAGAAATCGCAGACTACGTCACCAAACGCAATCCTATCAACAACTGCAGATTTTTTGGTATAATTATGTTAATAGGTGCAGCATACTGCATTGTTGTTGCTATTGGAGTTCTTGTCAAAGTACCACTTATGATAAGTATATCTACTCTTGTGGCTATTTTTGTGGCTGCAGCAGCATCAATATTTTATTACACTTCTAATTTATTAAAAGCAAAAGGAGTAAAAAATGGAAGCAATAAAAATGTTAAAGACTAGACAAAGTCAACGCAAATTTTTGCCATATAGTATTGATTTAAAAATTGTCGAAGATATCGTTGATTGCGGTAGACTTGCTGCCAGTGCAAAAAATATCCAACCTTGGCATTTTGTAGTAGTAGACGATAGCGAACTAAAAACAAAAATCTCAACCCTTGCCAAAAATGGTTCTTTTATAAAAGACTGTGGTGTAGCCATAGCTGTATTTTGCAAGACTGGTGACTTTATGATAGAAGACGGCAGTGCCGCTACTCAAAATATCCTAAACGCAGCCACCGCATACAATCTTGGTAGTTGCTGGGTTGCTGGGTATCACAGGTCTTATTCTAAACAAGTTGAGCAACTTTTGTCTTCGCCACAAGATTACGAGCTTGTCAGCCTTATCGCTATAGGTATCGTAGACCAACCACACCCAAGACCTGACAAAAAACCACTAGAACAAGTTATGAGTTATAACAAGTTTGAATAATCTCAACAATTTTTTCAACCAACATTGACAAAAAACATCTTAGGTTGTATAATACAAGTATTAGATAGCCAGATGGTCGCGGGGTAGCAATACCACGAGGAAAGTCCGGGCTTCATAGGACAGGGTGCTGGGTAACTCCCAGTGAGGGTGACCTTAAGGAAAGTGCAACAGAAATAAACCGCCAACTTGTTGGTAAGGATGGAAAGGTGGGGTAAGAGCCCACCGCTCGGTTGGTGACAATCGAGGCTCTGTAAACCCCACTCGAAGCAAGATGAAAAAACCACACAAAGTTGTCCGCTTGGTTTTTTAACAGAGTCGCTTGAGGTGTATGGTAACATACATCCTAGATAGATGGCCATCAAATACAGAACTCGGCTTATAGACTATTCTAATAATAAAAAAAAAGAGAAGTAATATATTTACTTCTTTTTTTTGTTTAAAAACTAACAAACTTATCCATAATCTAGTTATGGTTATTTTATATTTGTTTTTATTTTTGTTTATAGTCAATATTATTTTTGCAGGGGTAGTAGGTATCATTATTTATCTTACTCGCAAACCCCACCTAAAACACCTTTCTACCAAACCAAAAAAGCTCTCTTATGTCAAAAAACTCTTTTATTGTGACCTTAATAGTGCCGAGTATCAAACCTTGTGCAAAATCAAATTTAACTACCCATTATTGCGTCACGACGACGGCGACTTTTTGACTCTTATAAAAGATACTGGGTTTAATGTAGACTTGCCACTTTACAAAATATCTCTCTATAAGTCTGACACTCTAAAGAGCATCAAAAAAGAACTCTCCATCTTGCGTAAACTAGAAGAGTACGGCTATGCTACCAATATCGCTATCAATTATCGTCAAAAAGACTTTAATCACCAAGACTTGTTGTACTTAGTTAGAGAACAGTCTTTTGTAAAAAGCGTCGTAAAAATCCACAACACAGACGATATCAGCCTAAAACTATTATGTGCTATCAATATATTTAACATCAACTTTGTCTGTGACACAAAAAAGCTTTATTTTGACACCAAAAACATAGGTTATTCGCTAGATATCAACAACTATAGATACAACTTTTTTGACGAGAGTTATTATGATTTTTGTTATACCAGCAAGGTTATTACTAGAGATTATAGTGTAGTTAGTAGACGTACTTTTGATTATAATAACAATTTCAAAATATCAAGATTTAACTTTATCAACTTGTCAAAATCAAAACAAAATATATCTTTCAATATCAATATACCTTTTGTTATGCAAGATAATCAAGCTATGTATTTTACCTATACCAATACACGCAATACACTTACTGTATATAACATAAAAGACAATACTAAGATTACCTATACCAGCAACTTGCCAATTTTTAATAAACCACTTGTGTCAAAACAAGGTATATCTATTAATTACAAAATCACAAAAAATCCTTACCTATTTATCACAGAGTGCTATGACCAAGTTATACCTATACCAGACTTTATCAAAGGCGAAGAACTCTTTGTCGGGGCAAAACAGTCTTACAAAAACATCTTGCCTATTAAGGTCTTTACCAGTAACCCAGTCTTTAACAAACTTATCAACACCACCTTGCCCAATCGCATTGTAGCTAGCCTAATATACAAGCCACAGTCTATCTATAGAGACTTTATGTCTTTTGTCAACAAGCAGTCTATTTGCCAGCAAAATACTTCGTTTTTGTGCCAAGATTATCTTAACTTGCAACAATTCTTTGTCACTAACAAAAACGCCGTACTAGACTATTTTAGTTTGCTTTATATTTATCTAGGGGTGTATTTTGACAAGACAGGTATTGCGTTTAACCCTAACAAAAAATATATCTTGTCCAACTCTACACTAAATTTTGTCAAAGACAATATCAACTATGACTTGGGTATAACCAATACTTCTTTAGATTCAACCATAGTTAATATAGGAGGAGTAGAATATTCTAATCTAAAATTTATCAAATATAACCAATTAAA
>JAZUPV010000114.1:0-1920 GCA_045605365.1 Clostridia bacterium | reverse complement strand
CTGTCAATATGATTGCAGAAGCCAACTCTGGTCACCCGGGTATATGCCTTGGGGCTAGTCCTATTATTTATACAATTTACAAAAATATGACTTTCAACCCAAACGACCCTGACTTTATCAATCGTGATAGGTTTACTCTATCAGCAGGGCACGGCAGTGCTATGCTATATTCTACTTTAGGTCTATATGGTTTTGGGCTTAAAGAAAGCGATTTTAAGGGTTTTAGAAAGATTGATACATTAACTCCTGGTCACCCAGAATATGGCGTTACAAAGGGCGTAGACGCCTCTACTGGGCCTTTGGGGCAAGGTATTGCCAATGCTGTTGGTATGGCTATGGCAGAAAGACACCTAGCAAGTATCTTTAACAAGCCAGACTTTAATATTATCGACCATTATACATATTGTCTTTTGGGTGATGGCTGTCTTATGGAGGGTGTCGCTCAAGAAGCTTTGAGTTTGGCAGGTTTACACAAACTAAACAAATTAATTGTTTTTTATGACGACAATGATATCACTATTCAAGGTAGACGCACCCTTGCCAATACCGAAGACACAAAACTTAAATTTGAGTCAATGGGGTGGAGTTATCTACAAGTAAAAGATGGCAACAACCTAGAAGATTTGCAAAAGGCTCTTGATCAAGCCAAATCTAGTGATAAACCAACTCTTATCGCAGTTAAGACTTTTATCGGGTATGGTAGTGACTTGCAAGATAGTGAAAAATGTCACGGTAGCCCACTAAAACTTGACCAAATACAAACATTAAAACAAAATCTAAACTATGACTATCCTGACTATGTAGTACCAAAACCTGTACAAAAACTTGTCGATAGTCAACTAAAACAAAAAATTAAACACTACTCAGCCTATAACAAAATGATGGCTAAGTATCAAAAGAAATATCCTACATTGTACGCAATGTTGCGTTCTTATTTAGTGTCAACACAAGTAGACTTAACTAGTTATGTAGAAAAAGACAAAGAAGCCTTTAACAAACCTATGAGCACTCGTGACGTAGGTGGTGTAGTTATCAACAAACTTAGCGAAATTATGCCTAATATGTTGGGTGGTTGTGCGGACGTAGCACCATCTACAAGGGTAGATTTAAAAAACGGAGGTGTGTTTGGTCCAACCAACCCTAGTGGCAAAAATATTCATTTTGGTGTTAGAGAACACGCTATGGGCTCTATATCTAACGGTATTGCATTGCACGGTGGATTAAAAGCTTTTTGTTCTACTTTCTTCGCTTTTGAAAACTATATGACACCTAGTATACGTATGGCAGCTTTGATGAATATCCCAGTAACATTTGTTTTTACTCACGATAGTATCGCCGCTGGAGAAGATGGTCCAACTCACCAAGCAGTAGAACAAATCGCCACTCTTAGAGCTATGCCTAATATCAAGGTGTTTAGACCTTGCAACTACAAAGAAGTAGCCTATGCTTATCAATCAGCAGTATCAGGTACTTGTCCTAGTGCGATTTTGCTTACTCGTCAAGCGCTTGACCCTATCAACAACAAATATGATGATATGGACAAAGGTGCATATATAGTGTCTAAAGGCAAATCGCCAAAAGTAACCTTGGTAGCATCTGGTAGTGAAGTAGCCATTATGCTGCATGCACAACAATTACTTAAAGAAAAGGGCATAGAATCTAACGTTGTTAGTATGTTGTGTGAAGAACTTTTTGATACCCAACCAGCTACTTACAAAAACAAAGTTATCAATCCAAAAACTCTAGTAGTTGCTATGGAGGCAAGTGGAGATAATATGTGGTATAAGTACGCAACCGACACAGATTGTGCAATACTACAAAAACAATTTGGTGCTTCTGGCAACCACAAACTTCTTTATCAACACTTTGGTTTTACACCAACACGAGTTGTAGAAACCGTACTAAACAACATCAAAAAAA
>JAZUPV010000113.1:0-5349 GCA_045605365.1 Clostridia bacterium | reverse complement strand
AAATAATTTTATTTATTTGCTTTTTTATTAAAAATTGATTTGAAAAAAACAATCTTATGGTATAATTACAATACTAAGGAGTGTTAATAGTGGAGTTTAACAAAATATTTACTGATGAAGATTTTGGTATTACACCAGTTGAATTTAACAACCCAACAAAAAGAAATGGTGCTCGTGGCATCGTTGTAAGAGACGATGGCAAAATAGCCATTATTAACAAAGTAAAAGAAAACGTTTTTAAACTGCCTGGTGGTGGTATCGACGCAGGTGAAACTCCAGAACAAGCATTTAAAAGAGAAGTTATAGAAGAAGTTGGCTGCGAAATAGACGTTGTTAACAAACTCGGTACAACCGAAGAACGCAAAAGCAACGGCAACTTTATACAACTATCTCAAGTATTTGTAGGCAAAGTGATAAAAGACTTAGGACACCTAGCCCTAACCGAAAAAGAAATCGCCGAAGGCACTGTCGTAAGATGGCTAACTCCAGAACAAGGTTTAGAAAAAATATCTGGCTGTGTAGATATTATCAAAGATAGCCCTTGTGACAAAGACGAAAGTGCATACGCTAGTAAATTTATCGTTACTAGAGACAAATATATCGTAGAACAGTATATCAAATCAATTCAAGGATAATATTATATGAATGTTCAAATTTTGCAACTAATAGATGGTGCAAAACAAGCAACAGGTTGCGCAGTAGTTATAGATGTTTTTAGGGCTTTTAGTGTAGAAGCTTATCTTATTAACAACGGCGCAGACAAAATATACGCACTAGCCGATAAAGACAAAGCTTATAGTTTAAAACAACTCCACCCAGACTATGTTTTAGTTGGAGAAAGACACGGTGTAATTTTGCCGGGGTTTGATTATGGCAATTCTCCATCGCAAATAGAAAATATAGATTTTACTGGCAAAACTATTGTACATACAACTAGTGCAGGTACCCAAGGCATATATTATGCTAGTATCAACTCACAAGAAGTTTTGACGGGTAGTTTGGTCAATGCAAAAGCAATAGCAGAGTATATAAAGAAAAAACAATTTAAACAAGTATCTCTAGTGTGTATGGGGTTAGAAGCAAAACAACCTATACAAGAAGATACCTTATGTGCAAGATATATCAAAGACCTATTGCTAAACAACGATACGAGTTATTTAAAACAAGAGATAGAATCTTTAAAACAAACAAGCGGAGCAAAGTTTTTTGACCCTACCTTGCAAGAAGTTTTTCCGCAGAGAGACTTTTGTCTTAGTACCCAAGCCAACAAATTTGACTTTGTGTTAAGATACAACAAAGACGGCGGATATATCGAAAAAATATAATTACTTAGGAGAAAATTTTTGTATGCCATGTATAGCAATGCACCTAGCAATAGCCAAACAATATTGCCACTATAACAAAACAGAAAATCCTAAGATTTTTGAGTTCGGTGCGATTGCTCCAGATATAGACCCAAACAAATTTGAGTCGCACTATGGCATAAAGCAACAAGCCACTTCGGTCAAACAATCATTAGAAAACAAAACTGACATTATAAAATGTCTCAATGATTTGGACATAACAGTACCAGAAGATAGAGCCAAGTTTCTGCACTTAATTACAGATTATTTGTATTATAGATATATCTATGTCGAAAGCGTAGAACAATGGACAAAAGAGCAACTTGACCAAGCACTTTATAATGACTATAACTATATAACTTATTATATTTTAGACAAATACAAAATCACTATACCGCCACAAGCTCAACACTTAGTTGTATCTAAATATTGTGAAGGTGATTTTGAGTTTATTACTAGACGCCAAGTCGACAATTTTATAGACCAAGTCGCCAAGCTAGATTTGTTAAAAAGCGGCAAAGAATTGTTAAACAATAGACAACAGTTTATAGAAAACTTTATGGCGTCTTTAGATAAATAAAAAACCAAAGGAGTATCTATGGAGAAAGTAAAAGATTTAATCTTGTATCAAGTGGCTACCGACCGCAATTACAAAGTTGGCGACGTGCTTGTTTTTGATAGCAGCACAGCCAATGGTCAGTACGAAAGAGTCTTTAACTCTACCTACAAGATAAAAGATGAACGTTTGTGTGACTATATATATAATCGTGTCAACAACAAGGTTTTTAACAAGATGAAAAAAGACGATTTGTATGATATCGCTCACAAACTTGAAGGTTATGATGTTATAGTCAAAGAACTCGCTATAGAAGAAGTTCGACGCAAACTTTTTCCAGAGTTCCCGTCAAGATTTCATTGTATGTACCTATCTCAAAACAAAACCACAGCTTTAAAAAATATAAAGAACTTTGCTAGTTTGCCAGGTCGTGACAATATGACTTTTCAAGTAGTAGCAGTAAAACTTAACGGCAAAATATTTAAAGCTGGTCGTGTGTATATGTCTAGAGAAGGTCAAAGTTATAACTACTATTATGAAAAGGCAAAAGAATACTGGTCACAAAGTCATCTAGAAGATGTCGAAGTAAAAGAAATTTTGTTTGAAGGCACTGCAGAAATAGTAGAAATATTAGACGAAATAAAAAATACAAAAAAATAAATTTGGGAGAATAATTATGAGAGAAATAACCCCTGAAGAAAGAGAACTATTTGATAAAATGTACAAAAAGTGTGTTTCTATTGTTAAGAAAAACCACGACCTAGGCGAAAGGTCTGATCGTAGCCAAGTCGCCTGTGTTATTGTAGGAGAAAGTGGCAAAATGTATACTGGTCTTAATGTTGGTTGGTGGCACAGTAGTTGCGCAGAACATATCGCCCTTAGCAATGCTTGGCAAGGTGGCGAGAGAACTATGAAATATTTAACTGCAGTTAAACTAAACAAACGCAACGACGAGATACAATCAATCGCACCGTGTGGTATTTGTAGAGAAATGTTTATGACTCTACAACCAGATATAAAAGTTATTATTTTAGACAAAGATAACAATTACAAAATCTATACCATACCACAAATCTTGCCAGATATTGATGATTGTTAATATTGTATAAATAAAGAGCCCTAAAAGGCTCTTTTTATTTTGTTTAATTGATAAAGAATGTACTTTAGTGTTATAATATTTGTATGAAAACGTCAACCAAACACACTATTTTAAAAATAAGCCTTATTGTAGGTATTTTTATAATAATAGCCCTTGCGATATATTTGCCACTGCTACTTACTGGTGCTTTAGACAAAATAAAAACCGCTGAGCAATTAAAAGAAGTAATCTTGCAGGGTGGAGCATATAGTTATGTGATATTTTTTGTTATACAGTTTTTGCAAGTGACCTTGTTGCCAATACCTGCCGCAGTGACAACTGTTGCTGGTACGCTTGTGTTTGGGCGATGGATTACGATTGGTTTGAGTTTTGCGTCTATAATGCTGGCTAGTTTATTTTCTTTCTTTTTAGGCAGAAAAATCGGCAAGCGCCTAGTCGTTTGGGTTTGTGGAGAAAAGAACTTTGACAAATGGTCAGTTATACTAGGCAAAGGCAAATATGTATTTTTCTTAATGATGCTTTTCCCAATATTCCCAGATGACATATTGTGCCTAGTTGTTGGTGCTGCTACCAATATGACATATACATTTTTTATAGTTACCAATCTTATCACTCGACCTATTGGTATAGTTATGACCTGCTTTTTAGGTAGTGGCACTATTATACCTTTTGCTGGATGGGGTATACCTGTATGGATAGTCTTAGTTGTGTTGGCTGGAGTGCTATTTTATCTAAGCATCAAATATCAATCAAAAATAGAAGATTTTGTTGTAAGATTATCTAGTAAGTTTAAAACTAAAAAAGAAACTAGTAATGATAATGATGAAAATATAATAAAAGATGATAGCACAACAAAAGACGAGAATAGTCAAGATTAATAAAAATATTATTTGTATACTAACAAAAAAGATGAACAGGTATTTGTTCATCTTTTTTTATTTTGATAAAGATTGTGTTTGATTGGCTGCTTTTTGTTTGTAATCGGTCGCGTCAACGTGGCTACTAATCGCATAGATGATATTGTTGTTTTGTTGTGGTAGTTGCGTTGGCAACTGCAAGTGTAACATATTGGTAAGATCATTGTAGTCAACTTCGCTTGTGTCAAAATGGTGATTGTATCTTAAAAACAAATTATAAAATTTGTCTGTCATATTTTGCTGGTCTCTTTCGTGACGTTGCATTATTTCTTCTGCCGCGTCGTTGGTTGTGATGCGGTGTAGCTGTGCGTCTAGATTAGACTGGTATCTTATTGGCAAGTAGTCAGGTGCGTATATTTCTTGAATATCTAACTGTTGCAAAAACGAATTAAATATAGTCAGCGATACTAGTGCATTTGGTGAAACTTGTGCTATTTGGTCTTCTGGGTCAACGTCTTTGTTGACTTTTCTAAAATATCTATCAAGTTTTTTGGCTAAAGGATTGTCTTGTTTTCTGTTTTTGTTTTGAACAGAATATACATAGGCGGTGTCGCCATCAATACCAAATGTGATATATGGTAGTTTAAACCTATTGCCGTTTTGGTCGTCAATAGCAATTTCAAATCTATAAGGTCCTTCTAGGTTAGACATAGTTTTGCCTATCGCCCCAAAAGTATGCAATGTTAGTGGGCCAGATTTGTCTTCAAGACAAAGTGTGCCTAGGTCAAACACTCCGGTATGCATAGGGTTTTGAAGTAGTCGTGTACGTGTTTGGATATATGGTATAGGATTGTTGACATCATAATTGGTCGCATTGACTAACAAATCTGCAAACAACTTTTGTTTGTGCGAAGCGGGTGTTAATACAAAGTAGTTTCTGTCGTCTTTATAAAAATCTAGAGCTGTTTCTAAATATTTTTCTACTTCGTCGCCAAAAACTTCTAAATTAGGTATTTGAAACTCTACGTGTTGCGGATCTAATTTGCTGTTAGTTTGCCCTTCGACATTGGCATAAAATCTATTGTAATATGACCAATAACCAAAAGTCTCGTCGCCAATCTCAATAAAACCTTTTGCGGCTTGGTCAAATATATTGGTGATAAGTTGTTTTGTGTCGTTTTTCACGGCAATCTCCTTCTATACTATTAGTATACAATAATTAACTCAACAAAACAATACATAATTTAAAAATAAACTTGTATACAGACAAAACGTTTATCACATTTAAGATACATTTAGCATTTATACTTATATGAAAACATATAACATAGCCATAGTAGGCGCCACTGGTCTTGTCGGTAGAGAAGTTTTAAAAATCTTGCAAGAAAAAACTTTAACCAATCACGATTTTGTCTTTTATGCTTCGGCAAAATCTCAAGGCAAAATAATTAATTTTAACAATAAGCAATACAAGGTCAAAACCCTTAGCAAAAG
>JAZUPV010000112.1:0-18893 GCA_045605365.1 Clostridia bacterium | reverse complement strand
ATGGTAAAAGATGTCATCGAAGCAACAAGTTTGTCACTAAACCACACTAGTTTGCAAGTGTACAAAGGCAAAAGTGCATCTTTGACTTGCTATGTAAACCCTACCAACGCAACCGACAAGACTGTAACCTGGTCAAGTAATGCTCCAGATGTCGTAACTGTCAACAACAACGGTAGCCTAAATATTCACAACGCAGGCACAGCAACAATAACCGTAACTAGTGCCAATGGAAAATCAACATCTTGTACAGTAACAGTGCCAACAGTTCAAGCAGAAAGAGTTGACTTTTCTATAGCGACAATGAGACTACTTATGACAAACTTAACTGTCGGCAACACATATCAACTAGAATATACTGCATTGTCAAACAAAGGTTTTGATTATGAAGTTACTGACAAAGCAACTTGGGCAACTTCTCACCCAGACATTGCAAGTATTGACCAAAATGGCGTTTTGACTATACATACTAGCGGCACAACAGTAGTATCTGTTACCGTAAGTGGCAAAAAGGCGTGTTTAGCCATCACTATACTATAGTTATCAAAAACAACCTTAAAGATAAGGTTGTCTTTTTATATTTATATATATTATATATAATATATATAATTTCGCTGTATTTGGGGAGATTTTTAACAAAAAATTTTTTCGACTTTTTTAGAAAAAACCCGACTTTTTTAGTTGACTTTAGTTTTTAAATATCTATAATTATAAGTCCCTGCGCGTTTTTTCAGGGGTGTTATTTTTTGATAAAATAACTTAAAAGGGATATAATGAAAAAGTTAATTATTTGTTGCGTGGCTATTGTCTCCACACTATTTATAGGCGTGTTTATAGCAGCTTGCAATACTAATACAACGGCTCATCACTCTCACGCTTATAATACTAGTTTTAGTCTAAACGAAGCCCAACACTGGCACGAATGTAGTTGTGGCAAAATTGTAGAACTAAGCACTCACACTTATCAAGAGATACAAGACAATAAATTTTTGAAAATACAGCCTACTCAAGACCAATGTGCAGTTTATTATAAATCGTGCATTTGCGGCAAGGCTACAACAGACACTTTTAACGGCAACAAGCTACCTAGCACACTTGCCAACAAGACTTTTGAGATAGACTTTGCTTCTAATATGGTAGACCCTATCAGCTGCAAGTACGAAACACCACTAGAAAGTGTAGAAAGTTCTCTTAACAAAAACTTAGTCAATACTTCTATCGAAAAGCTATACACAAAACTAAACAACATCACAGGTGTATTTGCAAAAAACAACAGTGGTCTATGGAGAATATCCAACTGGGCAAAAGATATTATCTTTACTGATAATGTCTGGACATATAACCAAGACATAACTACCTTTGAACAAATCTCCAGCCCAAAACTATACAGCCCACTTAACAATTCATCTACATTTATGGCGTATGCTGACACAAGTTATTTGTTTAGTTACAACCCAACAACCATTAGCGAACAATACCTTTTGGTAGCCGTATCTGACCAAAACAAAGTTTTGCCTTGTGATGTACAAATTTTTGATAGCGACTTTAACAACATACCAAGCAGCATAAACGCTAACTACTCTACTCACATATTTTCTACTGACGAGATATGTTATATACAAGTTAGATTTGCAACAACCCAAAAAACAACTATAGTTGCTACCAACTATTCTACAATATCTCAAGCGGTTGGCTTTGACAACTGTAGACTAAGTTCTACTATGTCTATGTTAAACGGCTATATATATAGTTATCGCATCAATGTTTCTTCTGCTGGTAGCAAGTTGCAAATAATGCAAACAGCTGGTGACATACTAGTTATGAATGCTAGCGGCATAGTGTTTAATGTAAAAAGCGGCACAAATATCTACGAGTTACCTACAGACTACTACACAATCTTAGTAAAATGCACCAATGGTGACAATAGTTACCGTTTGCAATATAGCACTGGCAAATATGTAACCGAATAGTACTCAAACTTTTTTTGACACAATTATTGTAATAAAAAAGCATAATGGTAATGATACCATTATGCGTCCTGATGTTTTGAAGAATAAAAACTTAATAATTTATTTGATAAAGACTTTTTTGGACAAGGTCTTTTTTTTATTGCAAAAAAAACAACCCTAAGTTATAGGGTTGTTACAATTATTTATTTTTTGACATATCGACTTTGTCTACTGTCCACTCTTTTGCAAAAGTATTAAGAGCATCAAAATATGCATCTTTGTCTACCAAAAAGCCCAAGCCGTGTCCTGCACCGGGTATGGTTAATAGATGTTTTTTGCAAGGGCAGGCTTGATACAAGTCTCTACTCATATCGCACGGCACAAAGTCATCACTCTCGCCGTGAAATAACATAACCGGCACTTGGCAGTTTTTTATACTATCTAAGGCAGATATTTTGTCTATATCAAACCCACCATATATCTTTGCACCCAACCACACAAAAGGGTAAAGCAGCCATACTGGTAGGTGTAGTTGTTTGATGACTTTTTTTATAATATCTTTTGCGGTTGTATAACCGCTATCTGCAAGTACACCTACGACATTTTTTGGTAGGGTTTTGCCAGCGGTAATAAGCACTGTAGTTGCGCCCATTGACACCCCTGTTAAGATTATTTTTGTATCTGCACCAAAAGTAGCTATTATATAATCTATCCAAGATAGACAATCTTTACTTTCTTTTAACCCAAAAGTTATGATATGCCCGTCACTGTTGCCACTAGCTCTAAGGTCTACAAGTAATACGTTGCGTTTTAGCGCAAAGCAGCGTTGTATGCCACCACAAAGGTCACGCTCTGAGTTGCCACGATAACCATGTAGCATAAGTTCTATAGGTGCGCCCTTTTTATATTCGTAATATTTGCCGGTTAGTTTCAGTCCGTCATAAGAAGTTATCTCGACAGGTTTGTAGGTTATCTTGCGAGTTTGTGCCATCCAGTCAAACATAATGTCTTTGTACTGTTCGTAGACTTTGCCCGGTGGCAAACTAAACTCTTGTTTAAAACCTTTTTGGCTATTGGGCACATAAAACACCATCAAAAAGCATACCAAAGATATAATCAGCCCTAGACAGACTATGCCTGATATTATACTAAATGTTATATAAAAAACGTCCATATCTATCTCCGCTATTATTATACTATAAAGGTTTTTAAAACCAAATTTTTATTGACAATTTATTTGTTTAAAATTTTTATTTTTTTTATAAAAATTAGTGTTAGATTATGTGTCATCAAGGGTTGTTGGTTTATAAAACAATATTAAGACGGCATTTATTAGTGTTTTGTTGATTTTTCTATTATCAAAGCGTTTGCTTTTTTAAAAAAAATAATATAAACTACAAACATATGGATAAACAAAAATATATTGAACCAAATTATAAAAAGAAAAAGTACTACAAAACAGCCAAATACCCTATAAGACAACCTTTGTTTTTTACTTGGCTTATTCAGGTACTTTCTAAAATGATGCTATGTACAAAAAAGCACAGCATAGAAAAAATAAATATGGATAATATCAAACCGCCATATATGTTGCTTAGCAACCATATGCACTTTGTTGACTTTGAGATGGGGTCACTACTTACATACCCACATAGAGTTAATAACGTCATAAGTTTAGACGGTTATTATCGTCGTGCCTGGCTTATGGAGTGGATAGGCGGTATCGCCACACGCAAGTTTACTATGGACTTGCATTTGATAAAATCTATCAACAAGGTTTTAAAACGTGGCGACATATTGAGTATGTATCCAGAAGCAAGATACACCCCTATCGGCACAACTTCTTATTTGCCAGATAGCCTTGGCAAAATTATCAAAATGAACAAAGTGCCAGTAGTGACTATTATGCACCACGGCAATTATCTACATTCTCCATTTTGGGATTATCGTCACAAACGTAAGGCACCTTTGCACTCAGTGATGCAACCTATACTTAGTGTAGAACAAATACAATCTATGTCTGTTGACGAGATAAACAAAGTTGTGAGAAAGGCTTTTGAATACAACGACTATGAGTACCAAAAAGAACGTGGATTTTTGATAAAAGAAGATTTTCGTGCACAAGGATTACACAAAGTATTATATCAATGTCCAAAATGCAAAACCGAACACAAGATGGCATCTCAAGGCACAGAGATATACTGTACAGAATGTGGCAAACGTTGGACTTTAAACGAAGATAGCACTCTTAGTGCCAATGACGGCAAGACAGAGTTTGTTTCTCCGCCGGAGTGGTTTGAATGGCAAAGAGAACAAGTACGCAAGCAAGTAGAAGACGGCACTTATTCTTATCAAGACGAAGTAGATGTATATTCTCTACCGGGTTGTTATAAATATGTTCATCTTGGCAAAGCTAAGTTTAGTCACGATATAGAAAACGGTTTTGTCATAGAAGGTCACTATCGCAACCAAGACTATCGTGTACAACGTTATCCACAAGACACTAATAGCTTGCATATAGAATATGACTATTGCTACAAAATACACAAAGATTGCGTAGACATATCTACAGAAAAAGATTCTTTTTATTGTTATCCATCAAAAGAAAATGTCATAACAAAACTAGCCCTTGCTACAGAAGAAATCTTTAAGCTAAAACAAAAACAAATTGCTAAACTAAAAAAACAACCTACAGTTTAATAAAACAAAAAAAACAACCTTCTTTCGTAGGTTGTTTTTTCTTTCTATATTATACCAAGTCGGTTTGAGTTACTTGATAAGTTTGTGTGGTATTGGTCGAGCCTTGTCTTATATATTGATAAGAGATGTTGTCGTCTGGTCTAATCAATAGTAATATATCTGCTATATCAAAGTTGCGTACAACTTCGTGTTTTGTACTGTTTATAACGATAGCAGTTATTTGGTCACCAAGTTGTATGCCTAAGGTCTCTGTGATAGAACCTTCTGCTACTTGATGTACTATGACATCTTCTTGTATTTTGCCATAACCTTTGTCTTGGTCATAGACATATTTTGAGTTATAACTTTTTACTGTTATGCCAAGGGCAACTTTGTTGACATTAACTAGGTTGGTGCCGTCATAATAATAATAGATATTGTCTGCAACTCCTTTGACAATGTCTAGTGGTATAGCAAAGTTAATATTTTGGTCTTCGCCATCACCCGCATTGGTAAGACCGATAAGTTCACCATATTGGTTAAACAATCCACCACCAGAACTACCTGCATAGATAGATGTATCTATACGTATACTACGGTATGTTCTTACTGTGCCGTCTACGTCAAGATTGATATATTCGTCTTCTACACTGACAATACCTTGCGTTACGCTGATACCGTCGTCACCCGGGTCGCCTATAGCGATGGCCGTTTGACCAACGTGATACTCTTGTGCAAAAGTCACAGCTTGTACTTTGTCATTGATAGCAAAGACATCATCTTTGTCTGCTCTTAGCATAGCTACGTCGTGAGCGGCAGAGCCACCTACATAAGTTAGTGGTATAGCATAGTCGCCGTAGTTGTATACTGGGTAGCCATTTTCTGCAGCTTGGGTTTTTACTGGGTAATCTTCGCTGCCGTAGATATAGCCGTTGATTTTGCAAGGCAAGTTAGAGCCATTGTCTGCATTGGCGTCTACGTCATATATTACGTGATAGTTTGTCAAAATAAACACATAGTCGTCGGTTATTTTGTATATAACAGCAGAGCCTGTATATACAGCTACACTAGGGGTATCAACATAGTTGACTTGGACAGTTTCTTTAAACTCCGTATAGACTTTCATACTAGATAGTAAACATTGACTAATAGCAGCACTCACACCAGAGTCGTTTTGACCAAAGTAGATTTTTAGCCATTCAGAATACTCTATATCGCCATACTCATCTACATAAGTTTGCCAAAGGTCAGTTGCGGTAACGTCAGCACCGTCTTTGCCATCAGCACCAGCAGGACCAGTCTCACCTTGTGGACCTGTTGGACCCGTAGGACCAGTAGGACCGACAGGACCTTGTTCTCCTGTGCCGGGCTCACCATCTGCACCGTTTTTTATCTCAAAGTCATAAAACGTACCGTCAGAATAACTTATTCTGTACTCATCTATAAGACCGGTAGAACCTGTCTTTTCGATACTGGTGATAGTTTTGCCAGGTTCTCCACCAAAACAGCCCGTCAGCATAATTGGGCATACCACCACTAACAATATCATAGTCAGTACAAAAGCAAATTTCTTTAGTGTTTTCATAAAAACTCCCTTTTTGTAGCAATCAAGATTAATTTTTGCAAATAAAATATTTATATAACAATTATAACTAAAATATTTTTTCTTACAAAACAATTAATCAAGTTTTTTATAATTTGTTTTTATAACCACTTGTTAAAAAATAAAAAACAACCTAATTAGTTAGGTTGTTTTTTGTTGTTATTATTCTACTTCTACTATGCCGCCGTCTTTGATGGTTATTGTCATATCATCTTTGACATAGTTAAGAAAGTCTTCTCCAAGACTATCTACAACTGGCATCTTGACGTTGTCTAGCCATACGTCTGCTAGTATAACACCTGCACCAGCTAGAGAGTCTATCGGTTGAGAAAACAACATACAAGCTGGTTGTCTACCCATAGAGCAGGCACAATATATAACTAATCCGCCTGTGGTAGAACCGATTGTTTGTGGTAGACATAGGGCTTTACCCGCCATTTGTTTGCCGTACAAATCTTTGTTGTTTTGGTCGCCGCAAGTTGCTTTTTTGTCACCAAATTGTAGTGCCTTTTGAAAAGATGCAAGGGTGTTTAGTCCGCCGTGAGATACTAGGGCTTTTGCAGTGATAGTGCCAGGGGCTATTACTCTACCTTTAAAAGTTTTCATTATTTGTTACCTCCTTTGGTGGTGATTTGTACCAAAATCTCATCGTCTGTATAATAACGTGCAGTTGTGTATGTACGTAGTTTGTTAGAAGATGTTATGACTGGCATTTTGCCACAAAGTGGGTTGTTCATATACATTAGTGGGCAAATATATGACACTGTAACACCCATTGCTTTTAGCTTAGGGGCGTATTCTGTTTGGTTAAACTTTTTGATAACAGCAGGAGCTGAAGTAAACACTGTAGGTATAGTTACTTTTTTGTAGCCAGATTGTTGTAGGGCTTGTTCTAGTTTGATAGTCCAGCTCTTTAGTTGCTCTAAGGTCATATGTGGACAACCCATAAAACATAGCTTTGGTTTTGCATTTTTATCTTTCCACACGATAGGATAGCTATTGTATACACGTTGCAATTCTTGGTCGTCGATAACATAAGTTTTTGCACCTTTTGTTATAAGGGCTTCGCCTTGTTCTACTGCTTCTGGGGTAAGGTTTTCTATATGGTATAGTCCTACGGCACCATTAGACGCAGTAGCTGCGCCAAAATCTTTAAGATAGGTACAGGTTGCGTCGTCAAGTTTTTTGCCGAGCCATTTGTCAAGACCTTTGATATAAGGTACTTGCTCCATAACTTTCATACCGATTGTAGAGCCTAGTAGTTGAGCTTCGGGCTTTTTGGTGGTTTTGATTTCTATAACCCAAGTAGCTTTTCTACCCTTGTCAGTTACTAAGCCAAAATAAGGTACATACCCTACTATTGAGCCCATAATATCCATAATACCTGAGTTGCGGTTGCAACGAGCACCCAAAACTGAGTTGGCGTATACTACAGCAGATGATTCTGCCCAACTTAGTACCTCGCCTTTGTTAGGTTTGTTGCCGACTTCGTCAAGATAGCACGCACAAGTAAAGGCATCTTGGTCAAGCAAACCAAGTTTGTTAAGTTGACCTTCGTAAAAGTCTTGTTTTGAATACATAAACTTATTAAAAATCAAATTTTGCAAAAAGTTTTTTGGGACATTTTTGTCAAGTGGTCTTGGGTCACAAGAAAACTTTTGTTGGCTGACAACGTCTTCTTGTATAAGTTTGTTCATAAGGTCATATACAGGACCTAGGGCTTTTAGACCAAAAGATGTTACTAGGTGATTATATTTGCTAGTAACAGGCACAAGTTTGGTTGCGCCAAATAGTTCGCCATAACGAACTACTGTTTGCATAACTTTTGATAAAGTTTCGCCCTTTTTGCCATCTAAGATGGCTTGTTGTTCTTTGGTAAGTTTCATTATATTACTCCTTATATATTACAAGCAACGTCCCACGCATTCCAGATAACTGTACGCAAGTTGCCGATTTCTTTGCAGTCGCCTACGATGTGGACATGTTTAGATTTTTTGCCGATTGGGTTTGGTCTATAACCTACTGACAAGATGACGCTATCGGCTTTGATAGTGGTTAGTTTGCCGTCTTTGTCTTTTACGATGACACCTTTGTTATTAATTTCGCTAAGGGCAGTTTCTAGATGAACTGGCACTTTGTTAGTTTCAAAAAAGTCTCTTAGGTAGCTTGAGTTGGCAAGGCAGACACCTTTTGACACGATAAGGTCGTTTTGCATTTCTATAATGACTGGTTTTTTGCCTTGGTTATATAGGTCATAGGCAATTTCGCAACCAGTTAAACCACCACCTACTACGACAACCTTGTCGCCGACTGGCTTTTTGCCAAGTAGATAGTCGATAGCTTCGATACCTTTGTCAAAGCCTTTGATATTTAATTTTCTTGGGGTAGAACCTGTAGCTATGATAACTTCGTCTACGCCTAGAGAATATATATCTACGATTTCTGTGTTTAGTTTTACGGTGATTTGTGGGTATTTTTTTAGTTCTCTTAGATACCAAGCGATTAGCATACGGTCTTTTTCTTTAAAAGATGGTGATGATGCTGCGATAAACACGCCACCTAGGTCACCGCTCTTTTCGTACAAGGTGACTTTGTGACCACGTTTTGCACATACAAGGGCACTCTCCATACCACCTATACCACCACCGATAACAGCGACGGTTTTTTGCTTTTTGGCTGGTTTTAGTTGATATTTGTCACTTTGCATAACTGTTGGGTCTAAGGCACAACGAGCTATGTGACTTGCGTCGTATATAGATTGTGCATTGGCAACGCCTTTGTAATGAGACATATTAAAGCAAGCATTGTGACAACAGATGCAAGGACGGATATCTTGCATACGGTTTTCGATAAGTTTGGTTACCCATTCGTTATCAGCCAAGAACTGACGAGCAAAACCTACTGCGTCTATTTTGCCTTCTTCAACTGCTTTTGCGCCGACTTCTGGTTGCATACGACCCGCACAAACTACTGGTATATCAACAAACTTTTTGATATGAGCGACATCTTAGGTTGCAGTTTTGTGGCATATACATTGGTGGGTGTGCCCAGTACCAAGAGTCATAAGTACCATTGTCTGCGTTAAGCATATCGTAGCCTGCATCTTGAAGATATTTTACAGCCTTTTCGCTTTCTTTCATATCACGGCCGATTTCTTTGTATTTTTCGCCAGGCAATGCACCCTTGCAAAAAGCTTTTACTTTAGACTCGACAGAATAACGAAGTGATACTGGATAGTCTTGACCACATTTTTGTTTGATAGCTTTGACTATTTCGGTAGCAAAACGATAACGATTTTCAAACGAACCACCCCACTCGTCTGTACGATAGTTGGTATACTTTAGAGTGAACTGATCAAGAAGATAACCTTCGTGTACGGCGTGTACTTCTACACCGTCTACGCCGGCTTGTTTGCATAGTTCTGCGGTCTTAGCAAATGCGTCGATAATTTGATTGATTTCTTTGACGGTCATTGCTCTACATTGTACTTTGTCTGACCAGCGAGAAGGCAATTCGCTTGGGCTAGCTGACTGATAAGGGATATTGATGATAGGTTTTAAGATATCTCTTACTACTGGCATATTGTGTAGCATAACTAGTGGTGTTGGTATTGCCCAGCTACGACCCATACCTGCGGTTATTTGGATAAACAACTTAGCGCCTGTTTTGTGGATTTCGTCCATAAAAGATTTTAGTTGTTTAAACATACGTTTATTTTTGTATAACCATTGTCCCATAAAAGTACTCTTGATTGGTGCGATACCTGTTATGATAAGACCAACGTTGTTTTTTGCTTTGTCTAAGAAAAACTTTGCAGCTTCTTTGTCAAAGTGGTTGCCAGTGTGCTCCATCCAGCCAAATAGTGATGTACCACCCATTGGGCAAAGAACTATTCTGTTTTTTATCTCCACATTGCCTATCTTCCAAGGTGTAAAAAGTGGCTTGTATTGTTCGTTTATTTTTGCCATAAACTTCTCCTAGTGTTATTGTTAATAAAGATTGTTAGAGATAATGTTCTAACAAATATATTATGAATTAGTTTAAAATACTTTGTCAACAAATATAAAGTCGAATACTTTTAATTATGTAATAATTAAAGCAATTTTTTTGATTTTAAAAACCATATAAAAATATTTTTTAGAACAAACTAATGAAAATTTTTGCAAATGCAAAAAAATATTATTTTTTGCAACTATATATGTGTTATAATGTTGGTATGAAGATTTTATCACCAGCAGGCAATATGCAGTGTCTAAAAGCTGCAGTATACAATGGCGCAGACGAAGTTTATCTTGGTATAAACGATTTTAATGCGCGCAACAACATAGATGGCTTTAGCCTAGAAACCTTACAACAAGCGGTGGACTTTGCCCACGTATATAATGTAAGGGTTTTTCTTGCGATTAATATTTTGTTTGAAGACAAAGAACTTAACCAAGCTCTTGATGTTGTTATACAAGCCTACAATATGGGCGTAGATGCCTTTATAACCCAAGACTTGGGGCTAGCAAAACTAATACACGACAACTACCCTGAGATAGAACTACACGCAAGTACCCAGATGGGTATACACAACCTAGAAGGCGTACAAGCTATAGAGCAATTTGGCTTTAGACGAGTTGTACTTGCAAGAGAAACTCCACTAGACGAAATCAAGCGTATCCGCAACAATTCAAATATCGAGATAGAATATTTTGTTCAAGGGGCTTTGTGTGTGTCTTTTTCGGGCAACTGCTACTTAAGTTCTTATTTAAACAACGCTAGTGGCAACAGAGGCAAGTGCAAACAACTCTGCCGCCTACCTTATACTCTAAAAATCAACAATAAAACCCTAAAGCAAGGTTATCTACTTAGCGCCAAAGACTTTTGTATGATAGACCGCTTAGACGAATTAAAACAAGCGGGGGTCGATTCTCTTAAAATAGAAGGTAGAGCTCGTAGACCTTATTATGTAGCAACTACTACTAGACAATATAGACAAGCACTAGACAACTTGCCTTATGACAACCAACAATTACAACTGGCTTTTAATAGAGAATATACGGCAGGTTATTTTGATGGCAACGGCAACATAATGTCTACATATCAAAACCATATCGGTATCAACGTCGGCATCGTTCAAAATGTCAATAAAGGCAAAAAGTTTAACGAAGTGTTTTTCACTTCAAACATTGCCCTTAACCCAAGGTCAACTTTCAAAACTTTTGCCAATGGCAAAAATAAAGCTACCCTTACTGCCTACGACCTTCAACCGGTCAAAAACAACTTATATAGACTAACTACCACCCAACCTATAGACAAAGGCGACCAAGTCAACCTTATCTTAGACGAAACACAAGAGCAAATCTCTTTGGCTATAACAAAAAAAGTGCCGGTTAAAATAAAAATAACCGCCACTTGCAACCAGCCAATATCTGCAACACTATCACTTCAAAATTTTGAAGTGTCAACCAAAGGCGAAATCTGTCAACCAGCACAAAACCAACCTTTGACCAAGCAAGACTTTGAAGAAAACTTTGCAAAAACAGAGTTTTTTACACCTGAGATATCTTTTGAAAATTTAGATAATGTATTTTTGCCAAAAAAACAACTAAACGATTTTAGACGACAAGCATACGACTTAATCTACCAAACAATAACCAAAAACTATAAACACAACTTGTCTACTATATCTATAAAAACACCTAACAAACTTGTTAAGTTTGATAACTTTGAAATAGTCACCGACCTAAATCAAGACTTTGTCAAAGACAACATTATCTATTCACCAGAAGTGTACAGTATACAAAATGTGCAACAATTTGTACAAAAATGCCTCAAATTAAACAAAAAAGCCTATTTAGACGCCCCAAATTTCGCTCTAAGCGGCGATATTGACTTAATCAAGCAAATAGTCGAAGCGACAAATGTGGGCGTTGTAGCCAATAATTATTACGCATTATCGCTATCAAAAAATATAGTTATAGGCGCAGGTCTTAATGTGTACAACCACACAACGGCAAGTATATTTGACAAACCTATCATAACAGCAGAAAGCGATATATCAACAAAAATTGATTATCCTTATATGACTTTGCGTCACTGCCCTATGAAATCTCACCTAAACGCCAACTGCAACAACTGCCCTTATAGGCAAGGTTACACTTATACCTTAGATAGTGGCAAAGTACTAAAACTAAAACGCAAAAAGCTGTCAACTTGCACATTTTATCTTGTTGACTAAAAAACTACAAAAGGATTAATATGAACAAACTTGTACTATTATGTGGCAAGCCAGGTTCTGGTAAGACCACTATTGCAAAATATTTGCAACAAAATCACAATTACATACATTTTAGTGCAGATGACTTTATGCTAAAGCTCTTTGGCGAGATACAACAAAGAGAACTTTTTGAACAAAAGTTGCAACTAACCAAAGACCTAATTTATTCTATCTGCGACCAACTACTACCCAACAATGATGTTGTTTTAGATTTTGGTTTTTGGACTAAAAGCGAAAGACAGTCTGTAACAAACCGCTTTGTAAACAGCCAAGTCAAACTTGTATATATCAAACTTGACGACGACGAAATATACTCTCGTATACAAAACAGAAATAACAACCTTCAACCAAACGAATATTATATGGACAAAACCACCTATAATATCTTAACCAATAAGTTTGAAGAACTTGACAAGGACGAAGACTACATCATATACACAACCAATCAAGACTTGCTAAAACAACTATAAAAAACACAACAAAAAACAACCTAGACTTTAGGTTGTTTTATTTTTTTATATTTAAAGACTATTGTATATACTCTCAGCTACTTTGATACCATCTTGAGCGCTCGACATAATACCACCTGCATAGCCAGCACCTTCGCCTATAGGATATATACCTTTTGTGCTACTTTGATAATCTTCGTCTCTTACAATAGTCAAAGGGCAACTCGACCTAGACTCAATAGCTACGAGCAAGTTTTCGTCTTTGGCAAAACCACGCAACTTTTGATTAAGTATAGGCAATCCCAACTTTAGACTTTCTGTTACAAAATCTGGCAAACAGTCTTTTATCTTGCACATAGTAAGACCCGGTCTATATGTATGGTTGATATCAGTAGCAATATTTTTGTCTTTGACAAAACTACCCACACTCTCAGCAGGTGCATTAAAATTGCTACCGGCAAGTTCAAAAGCTTTCTTTTCAAAACTCGCTTGATAATATACACCAGCCAAAGGATTGTCAGAACCATAATCTTGTGGCGCAACATTGACAAGAACAGCACTGTTGGCATTTTCTTTGTCACGAGCAAAGTTGCTCATACCGTTTGTAACAACTTCGCCTTCGCCACTGCTAGACGCAACAATCTCACCACCAGGACACATACAAAAAGTAAACACGCTTCTACCATTAGGCAAATGTGCCACAAGTTTGTAGTCAGCATTAGGTAGACCGTCCACATATTCGGCACCGTATTGACCAAGGTTAATATCCTTTTGTTTTTGTTCAATTCTTACACCCATAGCAAAAGGCTTTTGTTGCAAGACAACTTTTTTGTTATATAACAGTTCAAAAGTTTCTCTTGCACTATGCCCTACACATAGCAACAAATGGCTAGTTTTTATCACCGACCTGTCGTTCGATAGAGTATTTTGCACAATAATACTATCAATTTTATTATTTTTTGTTTCAAAATCTACAAACTTTGTATTAAACAAAAATTTGCCACCGAGCGATTTTATATGTTCTCTAATATTTTTTACGACAGTTTTTAACTTGTCGCTACCTATGTGTGGTTTATTAAGATAAGTTATTTCTTGTGGTGCACCAAAGTTAAAAAACTCATTGATGACCATCTTGCAATAATCGTTGTTAAGATTGGTATTTAGTTTGCCGTCACTAAAAGTGCCCGCTCCACCTTCACCAAATTGCACATTAGAATATTTGTTTACAACTCTGTTTTGCCAAAAGTTTTTTACGTCTTGTTCTCTCTCATCAACAGGCTTGCCTTGTTCTACTATTATAGGTTTTAGTCCCATACGAGCAAGAGCCAGCGCCGCAAACATGCCACTCGGGCCAAAGCCAACTACTATTGGACTTAGTTCGAGTTGTTTTTGTTTGTAATTTAAGGTTTTAGTATTTTTGACAAAGGTTAGGTTTTTAAATCTATTTTCTAACCCACCATCAAGCACTACACCAACAGACGCAATATATTTTACGTTTGGCTTTTTTCTTGCGTCGATAGATAGTTTTATAAGTTCAACACTTTTGATTTTTTCTAGTGGCACTTTTAATGTTTTGCCAACAGACGCCACAATATCTTTTTGAGTATATTTGATTGGCAAACTTACTTGGTCAACTTTTATCATAAGCTATCCCCCACAATATGACCGCTTGTCCACGCCCATTGCAAGTTGTAGCCGCCACACTCTCCATCAACGTCACACACTTCACCTATAAAGTACAGACCTTGATATTGTTTTGACATCAAGCTATCAGTCAGTTGATCTAGCCCAACCCCACCAGAAAATACTTGGTTATTATCATAATATCCACTTATATTGAATGTTAAGTTTTTTATAACATTTGCTAAAGTTTCTATTTCTTGACTAGTAAGTTTGGTAGAAAGTTTGTTGGTGTTTGTTTTTGCTTGTCTAAATATTTCGTTACTAAGGGCATTGTTAAACATACCAACAAACATCTTATCTAGATTAACGTCAAGTTTGCTTCTTGTCTTTAGCTTTTCGATTAGTTGGTGATGTTTTACATTAGGCATTAGGTCAATAGATATTTTGCCGGCATAATTGCCACATCTAGCAAGTAGTGTAGACATATTAAACACCGCTATGCCACTGACGCCCTGATCTTTAAACAACACTTCACCAATTTCACTTTTTGTTGTGCCGTTAGCTGACAATGTAACTTTAACATTGTCTATTCTTACGCCATTTAGGTCTTTTAGATTATTACATTTTAGAGCAACTAGACTAGGAGCGAATTGTTTTGTATTTATTTTTAACTTACCTAAAATCTCACCCATAGTATTGCCACCAGTTGCTACTACTACATTGTCACAGCAAAAACTTTCTTGCTCGGTCGTTACAATATATGTATTATCCTTACATTGTATATCAACTACCGATTGACCAAGATATAGGTCGGCTTTTTCGTTAAGTTTATTAACAACAACATCTTGAACTGATTTTGCTTGATTAGACAAAGGATAAACTCTACCTTCATCATCTGCAAACCACTCAAGACCTAACTTTTCAAAAAACGCCAGTGTTTGTTTTACGTCAAACTTATCAAGATATTTATCAATATTGCAATTATATTTTTCGCTAGAAATATTTAGGTTGGTCAAGTTACATCTACCATTGCCAGTGACCAAAATCTTTTTAAAAGGTTTTGTTGCTTTATCAATAATGGCGACCTTGCCCGGCTTTATGCTCAAAGCACACATACAGCCAGCAGCACCGCAACCTATAATAACCGTTTTATAATTTTTCATAACAACCCCATTTTTTGTGGTTTAATCTATAACAACTAAAATATTAATCTTTTTTATTTTGTTTATTTGATACTTTTTTGCTTGTTTGTTTTTTGCTGAGCAGATTCGTTAGATTTTTCTTCTATGACAGTTTCGCCTTGCAAAGTTTCTAACTTTTTATTAATCTTAGCACTAAAGTATATTGACAAAAATCCACATATCAACCCAAACACAGTGTATACCGCAAGTATACCTAGCATTGTAAAAGCACTACCTACACTTGTAAGTGGATTTAAACCTACACCCAAGTTACTAAAAGTCAAAAATATACCAGCAAAAGCACCTGTTACAGAGCTCAACCAAACTTTGTCTAGTTTGTTCATATACATAACAAGAGCATTAACAACAAAAACACCAACAAGACAACTAATGCTAACAGTAGCTATATTAGCACTAAACGAGCCAGTTATTGTCATCATAACAACAGCCGCCCCAAAACCAATCATCACACCAATAAAACCTTTGATGCGGTCGGTCATTTTTGCCCCATAGAAAATTGTCCATATAGCAAAGGCAACCCACATAAAAGAGCCACCCTTGACAAACAACCCACCAATAAGAGCATCAACAATATATAGCCCGCTTGCCACTACAGCAATTAGTAGCGGCACAGCAAACCATTTTAAAAATATTTTCATATTTTTCTCCTAATTTATTAAGCCAAATCAGCATGCTCTACTTTAGAATATAAATTATAAACCTCGCCATCAACAGTAACATTTGTATATTGATATGGATAGTTTGTAGTATTCTTTAGATAAGCATTGCTACCATCATCACAACTTATAGCAACATATAAATCTTCAACCCCAGCCAATAATCCTCCAGAAGAAGAAGTACTTTGTAATGTTGAAAATATTATTGAACTTTCTAAATACACAATATTGACAGCACTTCCACCAATATAAGAAAATGCACTAAGTTGTATTTCTTCAACACCTTCAGGAATTTTTACAGAAAACTTTTCTTCATAATCAGCAAAAGCATATCCTGCAATAATTTTTACAGAAGAGTGTATTGTAGAGGTTTTAAATCCAGATATTAATGTTTTTGTAGATTTATCTACAATAATATTACAATCTAAATCTTCATAAAATTCATTAGAGTTATCGACATTAACTGTTATTACCGCTTCTACCCCCATAAAAGGATTAGGTTCCATAAATTTTACTGTCGAAGGAATGTTAACTGTTGTTAAATATTTACAACGTCCTATCGCGTTTTTTCCTAAATACTCTAAACCTTCAGGCAGATCTATCTCTGTAAAGTTATTCCAAATAAATCCAAGTTCTTTAATAGATTTTAAATTATTAGACAATATAACCTCATCTAGATCACTCGAATGAAAAGCCCCTTCATCTACAACCGTAATAGAATCTGGCATTATTACCTTTTTTACAATAGAAGAGTGGCTCGCAATAGCATATGAACCAACTGTATTAACCGGATAAGTTCTTCCATTATATACTGCTTGAGAAGGAATTGTAATTTCTTGCAAATTATTGATATTTGTAAAATTTGAAACTGTAGCCGTTCCAAGTTTCTCATAACAGATTAATTCAAACCCATTTTCATCAGTATATACATTAGCAGCAGTGTCAAATACGGCAATCCATAAACATGGAGTTGTTTCGTCCACTGTAAAAGCATACTCTAATTCATCACTAACAAAATGTTCCCATTCGTTGGTTTTCCAACCAACGAATACTCCATCTCCAACTACCGTAGCTTTTAATGTTAATCTTGAATTAACACGGTAATAACCCGAATATGTTGCAGTGCCTAAAGTTTCATCGTTTGAAACAACTGCAAAATTAACGGTATCAGTACGTTCCGTCTTACTATATAAATTATAAACAGCTCCATTAGATACAATATCTTCATATTGATAAGTATAGTTTGTTTTTACATAGACGTTTAGATTTGAATCAATTTCTGGCTTAACATAGATACTGGTTGCATCATATATCAACCTACCGCAAGTTGTTGCATCGCTAAGTGCATTGGCAATAGTAGCACTTTCTAAATAAACTGTTTTTAAATTGCGATTTGCCATATAAAAAGCACTACTTCCAATCGATTTAACAGCAGCAGGGATTGTTATTTCTCCTAAATATCTATGAGCTTGAAAAGAGCCCTGTCCTATTGCTACAACATCTTCAGGAATAATTGTGGCTTTGCAACCAGAAATTAAAGTGTTTGTGCTAGTTTTAATAATTGCATTGCAATTATTTCTACTATCATATGTTGTATTGCCTTCTGCGACAACGATAGACTCCAAGTCTTTGCACCCTGTAAAAGGATTGTAATTATCGTCAATGTATGTTACGCTCGCTGGTATATATACCGAAATTAACCCAGAATCTGCAAATGCTCCATAATCAATGTTTTTAACACTTTCTGGGATATTTACACTTACCAGTCCAGAGCATCCATCAAAAGAATATCTGGCGATTGTTCTAACTGAGCCTGGTATGGTTGTATTTTGACACCCAGCAATTAGTTCATTTGTAGAAGTATAGATAATAGCATTGCAACTACTCCTACTATCGTATTTCGCATTGCCTTCGGCAACAACTATTTCTTTAAGTCCAGGACAATCGCTAAATGCAGAGTATCCGACACTTGTAACACTTGCAGGTATCCTAATAGATTCCAAAGCTCGACAGACATAAAATGCATATCCCCCAATACTAACAAGTCCATCTGGGAAATTAATACTAGCCAAACTACGACAATTATTAAAAGCTCCATCACTACTACTTCCTGCACCGCCTTCAATACTTTTAATTGTATTAGGCAACACTACAGATGTTAGTTTTTGCTTTGACGCAAAAGAACTCTTTCCTATTGCATCAACAGTATATGTCCCATAATCTCCTTCTACGCTAGTAGACACATTTGCAGTTGTTGCATCGTCATTGTTATAGCTCTTGACCGTAGCGGTTTTAGTATCGTTGTGTAATGTATAGGTAAAATCCCCTACTGTTACTTCGCTAGTAGCAGGAGCAAATACTGCGTAAAAAGTTCTTGAAGTATTAGCCGCAAAGGTGAAAGAATATTCTTGGTTGGTTGAAATATAACTTGTATCACTTAATGAGTTTTTCCAACCTAAGTACACATTGGTGC
>JAZUPV010000111.1:0-6535 GCA_045605365.1 Clostridia bacterium | reverse complement strand
TCTTCTTGAGAAGTATGGAAAGAATAAGCATCTTTCATTGTAAATTCTCTTACCCTTATAAGACCTGCACGTGGACGTGGCTCGTCACGGAATTTAGTTTGGATTTGATAAATCATTGCAGGTAGTTGATCATAGCTTTTTACAATGTTGCGCATTGTATGTACAGATGCTTCTTCGTGAGTCATACCCAATACCATATCGTGGCTGTTGCGGTCTTTAAAACGTGCCATTTCGTCGCCGATAGAAGAATATCTACCACTTTCGTCCCACAACTCTCTTGGCATAACAACTGGGAAGAGCATTTCTTGTCCGCCAATTTTATCCATTTCTGTACGAATAATGTTTTCTATTTTTAAAATGCTTTTCTTTGCTGGAGTAAGTAATGTATATATACCAGAAGACACTTGCTTTATATACCCTGCTCTTAATAGCAAAATATGATTTTTTACAACAGCACCGTTTGGTGTTTGTTTAATTCTTTCTCCAACTAATTTTGATAAATACATAATTATTCACCCTCGATATCATTTATAATTTTATCCAACTGTTCTTTGGCTGTTGTGATTTTGCCTTTAGTCTTGTCAACAGCATCATAACATTGTTTTACAAGAACAACACCCTCTTCAAAAAGCTTTGTGCCTTCTTCTAAAGGTAGGTTGCCTTTTTCTAATTCATTAACGATTTCTTCTAATCTTTTTGCAGATTGTTCAAATGTCATATTACACCTCTATTATTGTAGATTTAACTTTGCCATCACCAAAGTTTATCTCTACACAATCATTAACTTTTAATTGTTTTTTGCTAGCAATAATATTGCCATCTTTAACTACTTGAGAATAACCTTTTAGTAGCAATTTTGCCGGGTTAAGATTGTCTAAAGCAGTTAGGTTAAGTTTAATTTGATTTTCTTTAGATTCAAATATTTTCGTTGATAACATTGCAAGTTTATTTGTAGACAACAATAGGCTTGTCTTCTTTTCACTCACATTATCATACACTATATCATACAAGGCTTGACTATTGTCTTGTACTTGCCACAACTTATTATTAAGCAAATTTTGCATAGCGGCAAATAGCCTTTCTTTGTCGCGTTTTACTTTGGCAAATTCTGCCAAGACATCAATCGTTACAAGTTCTGCAGCGGCAGATGGTGTCGGCGCTCTTAGGTCCGCAACAAAGTCTATAATGGTAAAATCAGTTTCGTGACCAACCGCAGATACTAGCGGTTTTGAACAGTTAAAAACAGCCCTTGCCAAATTTTCTTGGTTAAACGGTTGCAAATCTTCATAAGATCCACCGCCACGAGCAACAATAATAACGTCTACATTGGGTCTGTTTTCAAAATACTCTATACCATCAATGATAGTTAGCTCCGCCCCGTCACCTTGGACTTTTGCCGGATATAACTCAATATTGATAGCAGGATTTCTGCGGGTAGAAACATTGATAATATCTTGTATAACCGCACCAGTTTTTGACGTAACAACACCGATAGTTTTTATGTTGTCGGGCAAAGGTTTTTTGTGTTCTTGAGAAAACAAACCTTCTTTTTCTAATTTTTCTTTCAACAACAAAAATTGCTGATAAATAAGACCTAATCCATACGGGACAATACTTGTCGCATAAAAATTAAGTTTGCCACCTTTGGCATAATATTTCATAGACCCGGTCAAAACTACCTGGTCACCATTTTTTATATTTGAGTATCTTTCTGCCCCAAAACAAATGCAAGACAATATCGCATTGTCGTCTTTTAGTGAAAAATACGCATTACCTCTAACAATACTAAAACCAGAAACTTCGCCATAAATCTTTATACCGTGCAGCATTTCTTCTGCATCAAATATTTGAGTAACATAGGTCGAAACTTCTGTTATACTTAACGCTTTAAGCTCCATACAACATCCTTAATATTATTTAACGATTTTTGCCAACACACCATTGATAAAAGACGGGCTCTTGTCTGTAGAATATTTTTTTGCGAATTCTACAGCTTCGTTAATAACTATACCGGCACTTTCATTAAGGTATTTAGTTTCATAAGTTGCAACAAGCAATATTGCAAGGTCTAGTTTGTAAACCCTTTCTAGCTTATAGTCAACCAAGTTGTCTACGATAATTTTAACAATGTCGTCATAATTATCAACAACACCATTGTATAAGGTATCTATAAATTTAAAATCTTCACTTTCTCTATCAACTTCAAAAGAATCAACCGCTTGATAAAAATCAATATCTTTGCTAAATAGATATTGATAAACCAATTTTAAAGCTATGTCTCTAGAACTTTTTCTACTCATAATTCACCTACTCAATAGATTATATACAAAAACCCCTTAAAGAAAAACTTTAAGGGGCAAAATTATTTATTATCGTCTACAAAGCGATACTTAAATATCTTCAAAATAACTTTTTGATTAGATATTTTTTGCTAGTTCTTCTTTAGAAAATTCAACACCCAAAACATGGATATTTATTTTATTAACTTTAGTATCCATCATAGAAGATATGCCGTTTTTGATATTTTCTTGCACACGATAAGCTACGTCAGCAACACTATATCCAAAGAACACATTTAGGTATACGTCTATAGTTATACCCTCTTTGGTCTCAGTAACCTTAACACCTTCAAAATAGTTAGAAGCATTAAACAATCTTTTTATGCGGCTACCAAATTTAGCACATAGAGAAGAAACGCCACTAATTTCTTTAGCTGCAAGGTTAATAACAGACAGCATTATATTTTTGTTGCAATATATTTTGCCATCACTTTTATCTTCGTAAATATTATCTCTAATTGCCATAGCATATACTCCTACAAATTACTCAAGTATTATAACATACTATATGATATTTGGCAATTATTCTACAGGAATAATTTTGATATAATCTATATCTTTTTTTGTTTGAGACTGCACAACATCAACAATACCAGACACTTCATTTTCTTCTAATGCAGCAGACTTTACAATAACGTTGATATAACTATCAGAACAACTAACTATTGCATCACTAAACCCTTTAGCTTTTATCAAACCCTCCATAGAAGTTTCTAGATTCATAGTTTTTATAATTTCTGCCTTCTTTTCTTTGGCTAGATTAATAGCTTCAGCCGACGAATTTTCTGCACTAATTATAGCATCATAATAAGCCATAGTTTCGTTTCTGGTGTTTGTTCTATCTACCCTATAAGTTGTAAAAAAGTTACTTGCTGTATATTCTGCATTGACGGTAGTTGACTTGTCCACTGAGTTGTTTAGTGTAATATTCAAAAAACCAGTCACCACCAACAACACCATCATCGTTGCTAAAATAATTATTTTTTTCTTTTTGCTAAGCATATTTTATTTACCTCCTTTATTACCTGCAAAAACTTCTATTTTGCTACTTTCGACCCCAAGGGTTGTTTGAGCAGCTTTGATAAGGTTTAACTTTACCCCCACATCACTTGCCCCACTCGACACAATAACAACACTTGTCGGTGTGGGGAGTTTTTCTTTTAAAACAATCGGCTGAGATTCTCCATTTTTTTCGACCAAAATCGGTGTTTGTACAACTATGGTAGTTTCAGACTTGCCACCAGACGTCGTATTAGACGTCGTAGTCTTTGTCTCTGTAGAATAAGCAATCACCAGCTCCAACCCACTATCAAAACACACCATAACTTCGACATTGCCAGCGCCTTCGATATTAGATAGTACTTTTTGCAGTTTGTTTTCAACAGACGTCGTGTATTCGTTTATAGTAGAATAATCATTTTGTGAACTTTGCTTTTTGTTAACACCTGAAGAACTACCTGAAAAGTAAATAAGCAAAATTATCGCACTGAGAATAGCAGCTATTATCAAGTTGAGATGCTTCATTGATTTTATTTTCTTTATAAAACCAAAATCCAAAAGTTTGTTCTTTTTAGTAGTCTGTGGATTATTATCCGCCATAAAACAAAATATTCTCCTCCTTAACTTCAACTAAACCAAGAATAATTTTCTTTATGTTGGTATATTTATCTATATTCAAATTTTTGTCATTAAGAACTAAATTGGTCAAATCGACATAAACCTGGTTTATTTTTATATCATAATCGATATAGTCACTCGTAATAATTATACTCACATCTTTATAACCGTTTTTGTGTAGAGTTTCTTTTATTAAGGTTTCGTACTGGGCTATTTTTTGCAAGTTTATATTTTCAACAAACTTATCATCAACCTGAGTCGTATTATTGTCAAAAAACTTACCAAAATCAATCTTGTCCAACGAAACAAATGGCAAAGGACTAACCATAGCAAAAACCATAAATATAGAAACAAGCCCTTTGATTAGCTTGTTCATTTTGCCTTCTGGCATAATGATTTCTACGATAACATTTACAAAAATCACCCCTACAATAGTTAAAACCCAAACAGATACACTACTCACAATTCACCTATACAATATTAGACATACACATAATAAGCCCTACAGTTGTCAAATACATAAAACCAACAGCAACAACACACGCAATAAGCATATTAAGACACTTAGAAATACCATACAAAAAGTTTGCTATCTTATTATCTGACAAAGGTTCTACAATAGCAGCTATAAGTTTTAGCCCTAGAGAATATATTGCTATTTTGATAACAGGCACAACAATAGTCACAATCATCAATATTAAACCCGTAGCACCGACAGCATTTTTTATAAGTACACTACTTGCCATTATCAAGTTTATCCCGTCAGAAAGATACCCACCAAGCAGTGGCACATAACTCTTTAAAGCAAACTTAGCCGTCCTTATAGATATACCGTCAACAGAAGATGCTGTTATGCCTTGAATACTCAAAAAGGCAATAAAAACCGTAAAAACGACCCCAATTATCCACTTAAATAAACTAGAACAGAATTTTGTACACTTGTCTAGTTTAATATTGTTAGACATATTGCCTACTACGCAAAAGACCGTACTGAATATAAAAATAGGTATCATTATCATATTAAATATATTCATTATACCCGCACTCAACAAAGCTATCGCTGGCTGAAAAGCAGAAACGGTAACTACACTACCAATAGCTGTAATAAGTGTTAAGAGTATAGGGAAGATAATGTCCATTTGAAGTTTTAAACTATTGAGAACACTGCAAACTTCGCTAACTAAACCCTTAGTAGAAGACAACACCATAACAACAACTACACCAAAGCATATAAAGTATATCAGTGTAGAAATACCCTTGTTTTCGCTAGGTGACATACCACCTAAAAAGCTACAAACTATGCAAATAGCCACTATCATACATAAAGATGGTAAAATCTCCACTAGGTCATCAAATAATAAATTGATTATGTATTCAAAAAAACTATCATAAGCATTGTCAAATTTACCTTCGAGCAACATCTTTACCTTGTCTAAAAAGCTTGCTTTGCCAAAGATATTTTGTTGAGAATCTGTCATATCTGACAAAATACTATCTAATGTAGAAAAGTCTAAGTCTCCAAGTTGTGAATTTATATTTTGTTCTAAATCCGTCAATATATCGTCACCACTATCGGCATAGGCAATAGTTTTAAAAGGAGAAAAACTAAACAAAATAATCAATATAAACAAAACAAAATAAAGTTTTTTCAAGGCAAAATCCCTACAATGATATCTAATAGAGAAGTTATAATAGGCATAGCCATACACAATATCAATACCTTGCCAGCCAGCATAATTTTGTTGCTAATACCGTTAGAGCCCATATCAGCACATATACCGCTAGCAAACTCTGTTAGATACCCTATACCAATAATCTTTAAAATACAACCAAATAGATTTTGGTCAATGTTTGTTTTTGAAACTATTTGATTAAGCGAAGTCACAACACCAGAAAGACTATCTACAATCATAATAAGCATAATAATACTACCCGCAAGACCGAGCAAAACCGCAAACTCAACCTTAACTTGCTTTACTACAACCACACCAATTGCTGTTATAACACCTATACTTACTATTTTTACAAGCTCCATATATTCACCTAAAAGCTATATTAAAAACAACCCCTTGACACTTTCAAACAACTGACTAATAAGTTCTACCACCATAATCAAAACCACAACTACACCCGCAAGAGTTGCAATAGTTGCAATTTCTTCTTTGTTAATATTTTTTAGCACTTGCCCTATAACTGCTGTCAGTATACCTATCGCTGCTATTTTAAAAATAATATCATAGTTCAAAACAAACAAACTCCTTGATAGTATTATGCATAGTACTATGCCAACATATTGCAATTACTAATCGCATAACACCACTATATATAGTGTTTTTACAATAAAACTATTGTTATAATACAACCAAATATTAAACCCAATTTTATAAAAATAGGTGCATATTTCGACTTATCCTTTTTAGCTAAAGTAGAATATTTTACAAATAAATTCTTGTAGTTTTTTATTTTTAACAGTTCATTGTCACTATCTAACCTACCCAAACTTAACAAAAACTTAATAATGTCATTTAATTCTTCAGTGGACAACAAATCAACCGTACCTACATAGTCAGTTAATTCTT
>JAZUPV010000110.1:0-5976 GCA_045605365.1 Clostridia bacterium | reverse complement strand
TCATCAATAATTTGAGCATAGATGTGGTTAGTACTACGATAAACGTTAAGTCTTGGGCACTCAGTTGTACCAGCAACCTTACCTCTAACTCTTACGTGACGATGTAATCTTTGTGCATTTTTATTTGTTTGTTTAATCATCTTTTATGCGCTCCTTTATTTTTTACCAGAAGTTTTACCCTCTTTACGGATAACTACTTCATCACTGTATTTAATACCATATGCGTGGTATGGTTCTACACGCTTGATATCTCTAATTTTAGCTGCATATTGACCAACTCTTTCTCTGTCAATACCGCTAACTTCAACTTCAGTAACACTAAGTGCTTTAAGAGTGATTCCTTCAGTAGGAACAAGTTCTACTGGGTGAGAATAACCAATATTTAAAACAACTTTTTCGCCACTTTGAGTTGCCTTGTAACCAACACCGTTGATAACAAGAACTTTTTTGAAACCTTCGCTAACACCTTTAACCATGTTTGCGATAAGTTGTCTATATAGACCATGTTTTGCTCTGCAATCGCTGTTTTCACTAGCACGAGTAACAACAACATGATTATCTTCAAGTTTTACAGAGATATTTCTGTCAACAACTTGAGTTAATGTTCCAAGTTTACCAGTAACTGTAACTTTGTTACCTTCGATAGTAACTGTTACGCCAGCTGGTAACTCAATAGGTAATCTACCAATTCTTGACATAATAATACCTCCTACCAGATGTAAGCAAGAACTTCGCCACCAACATTTTGTTCACGAGCTTGCTTATCGGTCATAATACCTTTGTTAGTAGAGATAATTGCAATGCCTAGACCATTAAGAACTCTTGGAAGGTCTTCTACATTGGCATAAACTCTAAGACCAGGTTTAGAAATGCGTTTCAAACCTTGGATAACTCTTTCGTTATTAGGACCATATTTAAGACTAATTTTGATTGATTTGTAACTACCTGTATCAACTAAGTCAGCTGAGTTAATGTAACCTTCACTCACAAGGATTTGAGCAATAGTATTTTTAGTTTTTGATGCAGGAATTAAAACTTCGTTATGTTTTGCAGTTAAAGCATTACGAATACGAGTAAGCATATCTGCGATTGGATCTGTAACTATCATAATATTTTTCTTCTCCTTTTTACCAACTTGATTTTTTAACGCCAGGGATTTCGCCTTTGTATGCTAAGTTTCTAAAACAAACTCTGCATATGCCGTATTTTCTTAATACAGCGTGTGGACGACCACAAATAGAACAACGAGTATACTCACGAGTAGTGTACTTTTGTTTTCTTTGTTGTTTTTCTATCATTGCTTTTCTTGCCATAATAATTAAACTCCCTTACTATCTTGCTCTGAAAGGCATACCCATAAGTTTTAGTAAAGTAAATGCCTCTTTATCAGTTTTAGCGGTAGTAACAATAATAACGTCAAAACCTCTAATTTGTTCGACTTTTTCATAAGAAATTTCTGGGAAAATCAATTGTTCTTTGATGCCTAGAGCATAGTTACCTCTGCCGTCAAAAGCCTTAGGGCTGATACCTTTGAAGTCACGTACTCTTGGTAGAGCGATTGAGATTAATTTATCCAAAAATTCATACATTCTATCACCACGAAGTGTAACCTTAGCGCCAACTTTTTGACCTTCTCTTACTTTGAAGTTAGAGATAGATTTTTTAGCAGTTGTAGCTACTGGTTTTTGTCCAGTGATTTGAGCAATTTCATCAAGAGCTAGGTTAAAACTCTTTGAGTTGTCTTTAACAGAACCTAAACCTAGGTTGATAACGATTTTTTCGATTTTTGGAACTTCCATAACGTTTTTGTAACCAAACTCTTTAGTGCAAGCTGGAACAACATTTGTTAGGTAATGTTCGTGTAATCTGTTTCTTTGTTTCTTAGGAGTTGTAGATTTCTTTGTTTCTGCCATTTTAATACTCCTCCTTACTTATCTTCAGCAGCTGGTTTTGTAGTTTTCTTTGCTGCTGCTGTTTTTGTTGTAGATTTTGTTGTTTTTGCAGGTGCTTTTTCTTCAGTTTTTACTTCTTCTTTAGCTGCTTTTTTAGCTGCTTTTTTGCTTCCGTCAATAACTGCTTGGCACTTTTTGCAAACTCTTACGTTTTTGCCATCAACTTCTTTGTGAGCAACTCTAGTTGCTTTTCCACAAACTGGGCAAATTAATTGAACGTTAGAAACGTCAATTTTAGCTTCGACTTTAGCGATACCGCCTTTGTCTTGAGCTGATTTTGGTTTGTTGTGTTTTGTAACTACGTTAACGTCTTTAACAGTAACTTTGCCTGCTTTTGGGAAGCTAGCAACTACTGTAGAAACTTTACCTTTATCTTTACCAGCGATTACCACAACTTTATCGCCTGATTTAATGTTCAAATTTGCCATAACTTATACTCCTATAAAACCTCTGGAGCAAGTGAAACAATCTTCATGTAACCATCTTCACGAAGTTCTCTTGCAACAGGTCCAAAGATACGAGTGCCTTTTGGTTGTTTTTGGTTATCAATGATAACGGCTGCATTATCGTCAAATCTGATGTGTGAACCATCGTTACGACGAACACCTTTGCTAGTTCTTACGATAACGGCTTTAACAACGTCACCCTTTTTAACCACACCACCAGGAATGGCTTTTTTAACAGAAGCAATAATTACGTCGCCGATATTACCACTTCTTCTAAATGAACCGCCAAGAACACGGATACACATAATTTGTTTAGCACCAGTGTTATCAGCAACTTTAAGTTTAGTTTGAGGTTGTACCATAATTTATTTGCTCCTTTATTATTTAACTCTTTCTACGATACGAAGAAGTCTAAAATAACAAGTTTTGCTGATTGGACGAGTTTCCATAATTTCTACAGTATCGCCAACGTTGCATTCGTTATTTTCATCGTGAACTTTGAACTTCTTTGTAACTTTTACGACTTTTTTGTATAGAGGATGTTTTTCGTTAGAAGTAACAGAAACTACGCAAGTTTTGTCCATTTTGTTGCTAACTACAACACCAATTTTTGTTCTACGGTTATTTCTTTCTAATTTTTCCATACTGTCCTCCCCTATGCCTTAGCCTTATCAGACTTAGCAATTTCTCTTTCGGTTAAAACTGTTTTGATTTTTGCTATATCTTTTTTGATAGTGCTAAGCATCATTGGATTTGCTAGGTTGCCCGTAGCATGTTGAAAACGAAGATTGAATAACTCTGTTTTTAGGCTAACTAATTTTGCATTAAGCTCATCGTTAGTCATATTTCTGATTTCGTTAACTTTCATTATTCTGCACCACCTTCTGATGTAGTTTCGACTTCTTTCTTAACGATTTTGGTTTTGCAAGGTAGTTTGTGGCTAGCTAGTCTTAATGCTTCTCTTGCGATTTCTTCAGAAACGCCAGCGATTTCAAACATAACTCTACCAGGTTTAACTACTGCTACCCAAAATTCTGGTGAACCTTTACCGCTACCCATACGAGTTTCAGCAGGTTTTTTAGTAACTGGTTTGTGTGGGAAAATTTTGATCCAAACTTTACCACCACGCTTTGTATAACGAGTCATAGCTATACGAGCGGCTTCTATTTGGTTAGAAGTGATCCAACATGGTTCAGTAGTAGCAAGACCGAACTCACCGTAAGTAACTTTGTTACCACGAGTAGCAACGCCTGTCATTCTACCTCTATGTTGTTTTCTTCTTTTAACTCTTTTTGGCATTAACATATTACTTGTTTCCTCCTTTGTGAGTTACAGGTTGAGAAGGAACAATGTTAAATTTTTGAAGGATTTCGCCTTTATAGATCCAAACTTTAACACCAACTACACCAAAAGTAGTAGCGGCTTCAGCAACACCGTAATCGATGTCAGCTCTTAAAGTATGTAGAGGCAAGTTACCTTGATTGTAATGTTCACTTCTAGCGATGTCAGCGCCGTCAAGACGACCACTAACCATAGCTTTGATACCTTGAGCACCTGCTTTCATAGTTTTTTGCATAGCTTGCTTCATAGCTCTACGGAAGTTAACACGTTTTTCTAGTTGAGCAGCGATGCTTTCTGCAACTAATGTTGCGTCCATGTCAGGATTACGTACTTCTTTAATATTGATAGAAATTGTATCTGAAGCAGTAAGCTTAGCAATTTCTTTCTTTAAAGTTTCTACACCAGCACCTTTTTGGCCGATTAAGATACCAGGACGTGCAGTGTAAATGCTTACTATAATTCTTTTTGCAGTTCTTTCGATACTGATTTTAGAAATAGCGCAAGCGTAATATTTTTTCTTAATAAAAGTACGGATAACGTTATCTTCTTTTAGGTATTTAGCAAAGTTTTTCTTGTCAGCATACCAAAGAGAATCCCAACTCTTATTGATTCCGATTCTAAGTCCGTGTGGACTAACTTTTTGTCCCATATTTAACGCTCCTTTATTCCTTTACAGTATCCATAATCACAGTTACGTGACTAGTTCTTTTTAAGATTCTATCAACTCTACCACGAGCACGGATATTAAGTCTCTTTAGAGTTGGACCTTGGTTAGCATAGATTTCTGCAACATACATATCATCTTTGTTAAGACCAAGATTGTTTTCGCCGTTAGCGGCAGCTGAGTTCATTGTTTTTAAAATAACTTCTGCAGCGGCATTAGGAGTAGTGCTTAGGATTGCAACTGCATCTCTGTATTTTCTGCCACGAACTAAATCCATGACAATACGGATTTTTGTAGAACTCATTCTAATATGTTTAGCAGTAGCGGTAGGACGCATATCTTTGTTTTGACGTCTAGCTTCTGCTTTTTCTCTAATTCTTTTTGCCATCTTTTTGCTCCTTATTTACCAGTTGTTTTGCCAGAAGTGTGGCCTTTAAATGTTCTTGTAGGAGCAAATTCGCCTAGTTTATGACCAACCATTTCTGATGTGCAATAAACTGGGATATGTTTTTTACCGTTGTGAACTGCGATTGTGTGACCAACGAATTCTGGGTAAATAACAGAAGCTCTTGACCAAGTTTTAACAACTTTCTTTGTATTAGTTTCGTTCATTTGTTTAACTCTGTTTAGAAGTCTTTCTTCAACAAATGGTTTTTTCTTTAATGATCTACTCATGATTTATACTCCTAGTTAACACGCTTAATAATTAGTTTATTAGAACTTTTTTTCTTGTTTCTAGTCTTATAACCCATAGCAGGTTTACCCCATGGAGTAACAGGACCTGGACGACCAACTGGTGATTTACCTTCACCACCACCGTGTGGGTGATCAACTGGGTTCATAACAACACCACGAACTGTAGGTCTGATACCCATGTGACGTTTACGACCAGCTTTACCAAGAGAAATGTTCTCGTGTTCGATATTGCCAACTTGACCAATGGTTGCTCTACAAGTAAGAAGAACCATTCTCATTTCGCCACTAGGCATTTTTAAGGTAGCATATTTACCTTCTTTAGCCATAAGACGAGCAGAAATACCAGCAGAACGAGCAATTTGTCCACCCATACCAGGTCTTAATTCGATATTGTGAACAACGCTACCAACTGGGATATTTTCAAGAGGCAAAGCATTGCCGACTTTTATTTCTGCGTTAACGCCACTTTCAACAGTGTCGCCAACATTTAAACCAACTGGAGCAAGGATGTATGCCTTTTCTCCGTCAACATATTGCAATAATGCGATATATGCAGTTCTGTTTGGGTCATATTCGATAGCCGCAACTTTAGCAACGATACCGTCTTTGTTACGTCTAAAATCGATTAATCTGTATTTTTGTCTATTACCGCCACCAACGTGTCTAACGGTAAGTCTGCCTGAAGCATTTCTACCACCCTTCTTGTTTTTAACAGCAAGAAGTGATTTTTCTGGTTTTTTCTTAGTTAAAACTGAAAAGTCTGCAGTAGAAAGATGTCTTTGAGCAGGAGTTGTAGGATTGTGTCTTTTAACAGCCATTTTTCTTTTCCTCCGCTATCCTAGTTTAAACTCTCAAAGAACTCGATTGGTTTGCTATC
>JAZUPV010000109.1:0-4136 GCA_045605365.1 Clostridia bacterium | reverse complement strand
ATCAAGTATGAAGCATCTCCAACAAAGGAATTTGTTCACCACAAATCAGTTGAAAGTGTGGAGTTTATTTCTATAGACAAATTTGTCAAATTGTTCTTTTCTAAAAAGCACGTTAAATATAGCGCAGCCTATCAAGAATGTGTAAGATTGAGTGTGTGCGAAACATTAGATATTGGTGACGTTAAAAAGGAAACTCGTTATCATAGAAGTGTTAATTAAATTTTGTTAAAAAAAGACGCCTTTAGTGGTGTCTTTTTTATATTAATTTTAGAGTTTTTGAGCTTTAAAAAATAGGGTTTTGTTGGTATAAACTTTTTGCTTTTTAAGTGCCTTGTTTTTAGCTGTATTTTGATGTAAAAAATATATAAAAATAACCATAAATATTTTGTATAAATGTATTGACAAATAAGGGTTTATTTGTTAAAATTGACGGTGTCATAAAATAAACGATTATGCTCGAATTTTGGGCAAAAATAACTTTTGTGACATAAAAGGAAATCTTTTAATAATGCAAAAAGCACAAGAAAAAGATTTAATTAATCTCATTAATAACTCTTCAAAACTTATCGGAACGCGTCAAGTTTTAAAGGCTATTATAAATGGTACAATTACTAAAGTAATTGTCGCCAACAATATTGATACAGAACTGTTTAACAAGATCAAAGGTGAGTGCACCAACCATAACATTCCAATGGTTAGAGCTTTTACCAAATATGACCTTGGTAAATTGTGCCACCTTAGTGTGGACTGTGCTGTAGTCGGTATTGTAAAATAGCACATAAGTGCAATATGAATTTTCCTGCAGGGTTGCAACGGTAAATTCATCCAATCTTATAAGGAGGAAATATCATGCCTACAATAAATCAATTAGTTAGGTCAGGAAGAAAGAAGATCGAGAAGAAATCTCAAGCACCTATATTGGAACAATCTCCTCAAAAACGTGGTGTTTGTCTAAACGTTACTACAACTTCTCCAAAGAAACCAAACTCAGCGCTTCGTAAAATCGCCAGAGTTCGTCTATCTTCTGGTCAAGAAGGTACAGCCTATATTCCTGGTGAAGGACACAACCTTCAAGAACATAGTGTTGTATTGATTCGTGGTGGTAAGGTAAAAGACTTACCAGGTGTTCGTTATCACATCGTTCGTGGTACATTGGATACTGCAGGTGTTGCTAAACGTAAACAAGCAAGATCTAAATATGGCGCTAAAAAGCCTAAATAACCTAAATAATAGTATTATTTTTGGATGAATAATCATTGTAATTTTTAAATAAGGAGGAACCAATTTTATGCCAAGAAGAAAGTGTTCTGTTAAAAGAGAAGTTTTGCCAGATCCAATCTACAATTCAACAGTAGTTACTAAACTTATCAACCAAGTTATGTTGGACGGCAAAAGAGGTATTGCTCAAAACATCGTTTACGATGCTTTTAATATACTAAAAGAAAAAACTGGCGAAGAACCTATGGTTATCTTTACTCAAGCTATAGAAAATATCAAACCAGTTCTTGAAACTAAAGCAAGACGTGTTGGTGGTGCTACTTACCAAGTACCTATGGAAATCAGACCTGACCGTCGTCAAACTCTTGCTATCCGTTGGTTAGTTATGTTTGCTAGAAAACGTGGTGGCGATAAAGAAATGAACAAAAAACTTGCATCTGAGCTTCTTGATGCTTACAACAACGCTGGTGGCGCTGTAAAACGTAAAGAAGAAATGCACAGAATGGCTGAAGCTAACAAAGCTTTTGCACATTACAAGTGGTAAAATTTATAAAGGAGTTAATCAAAAATGCCAAGACAATATACATTGGAAAAATATAGAAATATTGGTATTATGGCTCACATCGACGCTGGTAAAACTACAACTACAGAAAGAATCTTGTACTATACTGGCCGTAACCACAAAATCGGTGAAACTCACGATGGTAGTGCTACTATGGACTGGATGGTTCAAGAGCAAGAAAGAGGTATAACTATTACTTCTGCTTGTACTACTTGCCGTTGGAAAGACCATACAATCAATATTATCGATACCCCTGGACACGTTGACTTTACAGTTGAAGTAGAACGTAGTCTTAAGGTTCTTGACGGTGCAGTTGCAGTTTTCTGTGCTCGTGGTGGTGTTCAACCTCAATCAGAAACTGTTTGGCGTCAAGCAAACAAATATAAAGTTCCAAGAATGGCTTACGTTAACAAGATGGACATCAACGACGCAAACTTCTTCCGTGCTGTAAAAATGATGAAAGAGCGTCTAAAAGCTAATGCCGTTCCTATTCAATTACCTATTGGCGAATCTAACACTTTCAAGGGCGTTATCGACCTTGTAGAAATGACCGCTACCATCTATAAAGATGATATGGGTAAAGAATTTGATGTAACTGAAATCCCAGCTGATATGATGGATTTAGCTACTCAATATCGTAACGAACTAATCGAGCACGTTGCAGAAACTGACGATGCTTTATTAGAAAAATACTTCAATGGTGAAGAACTTACTGTTGAAGAAATCAAAAAAGGTATCCGTACAGCAACTCTATCTTTAAAGATGACACCTGTTACTTGCGGTACATCATTTAAAAACAAAGGTGTTCAAAAACTTCTAGATGCAATTGTAGACTATATGCCATCTCCAGTTGACGTTGAACACATCAAAGGTAAAGTTCCTGGTAGTGAGACTGAAGAAGAAAGAGAATCTAGCGATTCAGCTCCATTTGCAGGTCTAGCATTTAAAGTTGCTACTGACCCTTATGTTGGTAAAATCACATTCTTCCGCGTTTATAGTGGTAAATTAGAAGCTGGTTCTTATGTTTACAACTCAACTAAAGATTGTAAAGAAAGAATTGGTCGTCTTCTAAAAATGCACGCTAACAACCGTGAAGACGTTAACGAACTATACGCTGGTGATATCGCTGCTATCGTTGGTCTTAAAGATACAACTACTGGTGATACACTTTGCGCAGAAAGTAAACCTATCGTATTAGAAAGTATGGAATTCCCAGAGCCAGTTATCAAAGTTGCTGTAGAACCTGCAACAAAACTTGCTCAAGAAAAGATGGTAAATGCTCTTATCAAACTTGCTGAAGAAGACCCAACTTTCAAAACATACACTGACCAAGAAACTGGTCAAACAATCATCGCTGGTATGGGTGAGTTGCACCTAGACATTATCGTAGACCGTTTAAGACGCGAATTTAAGGTAGACGTTAATGTTGGTCGTCCACAAGTTAGTTACCGCGAAACTATCCGTAAACCTGTTAAAGCTGAAGGTAAATATATCCGTCAATCTGGTGGTAAAGGTCAATATGGTCACTGCTGGATTACTATGGAACCATTAGAAAGAGGTAAAGGATACGAATTTGAAGACAAAATCGTTGGTGGTGCTATTCCTAAAGAATATATCCAACCTATCAACAACGGTATTATCGAAGCTAAACAAAACGGTATCTTAGCTGGATACGAAACAGTTGACTTCAAAGTTACATTGTTTGATGGTTCTTACCACGATGTCGACTCTTCAGAAATGGCGTTCAAAATTGCTGGTTCTATGGCTTTCAAAGAAGCTGCTAAAAACGCAGACCCAGTTATCCTTGAACCTATTATGAAAGTTCAAGTTGAACTACCTGATGAATACCTAGGTAACGTTATGGGTAACCTAACTAGCCGCCGTGGTATGCTACAAGGTACTGAAACAGTTCCTGGTGGACAAATCATCAATGCAGAAGTTCCTTTGTCAGAAATGTTCGGTTATGCTACAGACTTACGTTCTAGCACACAAGGTAGAGGTAACTTCAATATGGAATTCTCTCACTATGCAGAAGTTCCAAAATTTGTTGCAGATAAGATTATCGGCGACAGAGCAAAAAAATAGTCTAATTTTAGACAAAATAAATATGTAAAAATTGTTTGCAAAAGTTTTATATTTTGGTATAATACTCTTGTTAAACAAATATTATTGCATTAGCAAAAATTAACATTAGTTAAAACTTATCTATTTTTAGGAGGATTAAAAATTATGGCAAAAGCTAAATTTGATAGAACCAAACCACATGTTAATATCGGTACTATCGGTCACGTTGACCACGGTAAAACAACTTTGACTGCTGCTATTAACACATATTTGGCTAAAATGGGTTACAAGG
>JAZUPV010000108.1:0-19568 GCA_045605365.1 Clostridia bacterium | reverse complement strand
CCCAATGGTTATGACATATATATAAGTGGTGGCAATAAGGTCAAAAAAGTATTTTTGTGCAATCACGGAGACAAAATAACTAGTGAAAGTTTAGACCTTGCCGACATTAAATATATATCAAACGACAGCACAATAATTGTAGGTACAACCTTGTCAAACAACACTATTATAAAAACCACAACTTGCGACTACATCATAAACGGCGGCGAGATAAATAACGTATATTATGACAAAGTGTTAAACACATTGTTTTGCAAAAGTTCGGCAAACAACCTTGACCTTATAAGTAATGGCTTTTGTGATATATATATATTTAAGCTAAACATCAAACAATAAAAAAAGAACCTTAAAAATAAGGTTCTTTTTTTTATTAAGCTTTGTTACTCCAACGAACAACCAAAGTTGTTGCTTTGTTGCCTTGAAGGTTAAGTTGTACTTGACCTTTTTCTAAATCTACACTTGTTGGTAATACACCTTTTACTTTAGTTGTATTGTCTGGCAAGTTTAAGACAAGGTTTGCGTTTCTTGGAGATTTTAATTTTAGTTTTACCATACCTTTCATACGGTTAAACTCTAGATCTGCTTTTATACCACCAGCAAGAGTAAGACCTGTTAGGTAACCTTTGCGCAATGCTTGTGGCAAGTTTTTAAACAAGGCAAGTTCTTTTTTGTTGCAGTTTAAGAACATATTTTGCATTACCATACTAAAAGCAGTGTTTTTGTCTATAGAGTATGCTGCCCATCTTTCGTCTCTACCTACGCCCATACCACGCCAATCTGTGTTGTAGAATACTAGGTTGTTTGAGATGAAGTTTTGAGTCAAAATCTCTAATACTTCATAAGCTGTAGAACTATCACCTGTTGTAGCTAGAGCTACTGCTATATTGATAAGGTTGCCAGATGTGAATAAGTTGCGAGAATTGTTGAATCTAGCACGTGCGGTTGTAGCGACGATTTTTTCTAATTCTCTTGTACTATCACAAGGTAGTTTACCTATACAGAATGGGAATAAGTGTGGTATATATGGAGCGTTGTTGTTGGTAACAAATGCGCTTGAGTTATATTCTTTGATTAGTCCTTCTTCGTCAAGGGCAAGGTCAGGTATTTTTGTAATCATATCTTGCCATTTTGCAATTTCTTCGTCGTCGATATTGCCAAGTTTAGCAACGTCAACCAAGATAGAAAATACTTGTTTTGCACAGACAAAGTCTACTGTACAGTTAGAAGCAATACATAATGGGTCACGATTTTTGCCAAGATAATTTTTTGGAGTGTTATATGCAGAATAACCCAAAGGTGACTCAAAGTATTTTGTTGTTTTGTTTAGTTTGAAAAGATCTTCGTAGAAGTTTGCTGTTTCTTGAATAAATTCTACGCCATAATCTTTCATAAATTTTGCATCGTCAGTATGTAGATAATACTCATAAAACATCTGACAAACAAAACTTGCTACGTTAAAGTTAAGTATAACACCTGGCTCTACAGAACCTAACAAACCAGAACCTGGGGCTTGTAGAGATGGTACATATATACCCTTGCAGTTATATAGACGTGTAGCGTTTTTCTTATAGTCGTCCATATTGTTATAAAAACTCATAAGTAGTGGCAATGCCATTTGGCTAAGACCACCGTTAAAAGCAAAGTTATATAGACGTTGTGTTTGAAAATAGTTGTTGCGTGTAGAATCTACTGCCTTGTAGTCACCGTTAAACAAACCATATGGATTGCAAGGACCACCATCTTGGTCAACTGAACAAACAAACAAATATCTACCAAAGTAATATAACTTCTCCATCAAAGATATAGGTAGTTCGCCGTTGAAAGTTTTTGACACAAGGTCATCGACATATTCTACATCTGCTCCACCCAAAGATAGTTCTGTTGTGCCAAACAATTTTGAGTGTTGTTGAGCGTGTTCTTTTAGCATTTTTTCGTAAGTTAATTTGATAAGGCTAAGTTCTTTTTTGATGTTGTCAAATTCTTTTTCTTTTTGACTTTCGACAAAGACCTTGATAAATACCATAACTTTGTCAGCACCGACAACTTTGATACCGTCTTGGTCATCACACACTATAGAACCACCAACGTGCATAACACGTGCTACTGCACCATAGTCTGTGCCTAAATCACTACGACAAGCAAAGTACATATAGCCTTTTTCTGCTCTAAAGTCACAACTATCATTAACTTGAGTTATGCCACTTGGTGCACGGTTATAAAACTTGTCGTGAAGAACAAGCTTTAGGTCACAGTCAATAGTTTTTGGACCAGATTTTGTTATTTGATAACATATAGTATCGTTAACACGAGAAACAAACATTGTTCTTTCAAATCTAGTGTTTTTGTCCTTAAAGGTAACTGTTACTTCACCATTGTCCATATTGACACTACGGCTATAGTCTTTTACCATTTTTTCTACCGGCATAGTAACTTTTAAATCACATAGTGGCAATGGATGAGATAGTTGTGGACGATAAGATTTTACCATAAGAGCTTTTGACAAGGTCTTTTCTGCTTCTTCAAAGTGACCGTTGTTTAGGGCTGTTTTGGTAGTTTTTATCTTATCAGATACATCAGGCAAAACCCCTGTGTGTCCTTGCCACCATAGGTCGTTGTGGTTGATAACAATAGTGTCATAACCCGCTCCGCCATATACTGAGCAACCTACTGTACCGTTGCCTGTTGGCAAGCCTTCTCTCCACATTGCACCCCATAAACTAGCTGGGCGTCTAAATTTTAAAACGTTGTTGTTTTTTGCCATAATATACCTACTTAAATAATTTTACTCAATAAGTATAACATTAAATATTTTAAATGTAAAATATTGTTGTTTAAAAAAAGACATATTTTTTATATTTTTTTATAATAGTTTTTATATTGTTATTAAGCTACGATATTTTTGTACAGGATAGATTTTTATAAAACGTTGTCGAACATTTGTTTGACATTTTGAAAAAGCTATAGTATAATACTTTTACTATGAAAAGATACCTATTATTGTCGATAATGTTAGAACTGTTAAAAAAAGATAAAGTCAAAGCCAGCGAACTTGCCAATAAGTTTGAGATAAGTACACGTACTGTGTATCGATACTTAAACGACTTAGAGATAGCTGGTGTACCTACAGTAACTTATGTAGGCAAAAATGGTGGCATAGGTATAGACAAACATTACAAGCTGTCTACGACATACTTTACCCCACAAGAAAAAGAATATATCATCAACAGCATAACAATTATGAGTTTTGGTCATAACAAAGAAATCGTCAACAGCATTATAAATAAGTTGAGCATTTAAAAAGTTATTTATGCATTTTTGCACCATTGTTGTTTATGGCAAAGTTTTGTAGGACGTTGGTATTGTATACCACGTTCTTTTTTTGTTGGGTTGTTTTGTCGATGATTGCTTGATTAATCATATTGTCTAAAAGTTCACTAAAGGTATATTTGTCTTGCCATAGATAAAAACTAAGTGACCCAGGTATAGTATTAATCTCGTTGATATAGACTTTTTTAGAAATAGCATCTAGTAAAAAATCTATACGCACAACCCCACTACATTTGCAAGTTTTGTAAGCGGCGGTTGACATATCCATTATAGTAGACAAAACTTGTTGTGGCAGTTTTGCAGGATATTCTCTCTTGATACTAGCCATACCTGATTTTGAATTAGTCCCAGATAGATACTTCTCGTTAAAGTCGAGCAAATTTTTTGTAGTGATTGGTTTTTCTGGTTGAGAAAGAATGGTCTTGCCGTCAAGTTCAAAAACAGAAACATTAACTTCTTCGAGATTGTCAACAGCTTTTTCTACAAGTACAACATCGTCAAAGTCACTAGCAAGTTTAAGGGCTGAGACAAGTTGTTTTTTTGTAGAGACATAACTTATACCAATACTACTACCAAGGTTGCAAGGTTTGACTACCATAGGATAAGATAATTTTGAAGTTATTTCTTTTATAGTTTCGTTTATATTGTTAGATATATTTTGGCTATACACACTAACCCAATCACACACATTAAGACCGGCTTTTTCAAACAATCTTTTTGAGATAGATTTGTCCATACAAATAGCGCTAGACAACACCTTTGGAGAAGTGTAAGCGATGTTTGATGCTTCTATAACGCCTTGAATCGCCCCATTTTCGCCCAAACCCCCGTGGGTAGCAAATAATACACAATCAATAGTAGCGAGTTTTTTAAGCTTGTTTTTGTTGGTTATGTATAGATTGTTGTCACCGGCAACAAGTAGAGCTTGTTTGATAGATTTGTCTTTGTAAGAAAAGTTTATGATGCTTTTTATGTCACAAAACTTTTCACAAAAAAACCACTTACCCTGCTTGTCTATATATACAGGATAAGTGGTATATTTGTCTTTGTTAAGATTGTTGATTGTTTGCATAGCGGTTATAACAGAAATGTCGTGTTCTACACTTTTACCACCAAACAATACTAAGATGTTCTTTTTCATATTTACCTCACAAAATATAATATATAAGTAGTATATTTATTTTTTGTGAGAATTGTCATTAAATATAATTATCTGGTAGGTCGTTTTCAAATAGCACTGCGTCGCCTGATTGAACAATACCTTTTAAAAGTTGTTTTGCGTCGTTTAAAGTTTCTGCTTGATATACACGCGCCATATTAAAATCTGTACTTTGTATACCTTGCAAGATAGCTTCTCTATTGACTCTGTTGACTATAATGATATAGTCAGCAACTTTTGTCATCTTAACACCAAAGTTATAGTTTTCTTCTTTTTCTTTGTTGCCAAGTTCTACAAGACCTGGTGTTACAATTATTTTTTTATTACCAAATTTGCTTAGTACGTCAAGGGCCACTTCAGAACCTTCTACACTAGCATTGTATGAGTCGTCTAGCACTATGACATTGTTGTCATTGTTTAACATCTCTAGACGATGCGGTACTGGTTTTAAGTTCTTTATACCTTGTTGTATTTGTTCAAGAGTTAGACCTAATTCTAGGGCTATACGTACACATAACAAGATATTTTCTACGTTATGCTTGCCGATAAGCTTGGTGTTGCAGTTGATTTTTTGTTCGCCTACAACTAGAGTAAAGTGTGTACCTTTTTCGTCTACCCTAATACGACTATAAGATACACTACTATCTTGACAATTGCCGACAAGGTCTTTTTTTATTGGACACTTGTCATATAGTTTTTTTGCACCAGCATTGTCACCGTTAAACACTGCATAGCCATCTTGTGGCAAAGCTTGTATAAGTTCATACTTGGTGTTTTCGATATTCTCTACACTACCAAAAGTTAATAAATGTTGAGAACCGATATTTGTAATAATGCCATATTTTGGCTTGATAAAGCCAGCAAGTTTTTTGATATCGCCGACATTTCTTGCGCCCATTTCTGTTATTAAAACTTGGTTTTGGGGTTTTAGATAGTCGTTGATAACTTTTGATAAACCAGTAATAGTATTAAAACTATGTGGTGACATACAAACGTTATATTTTTGAGATAAGATACTGTTTAGCATATACTTTGTACTTGTCTTGCCGTAGCTGCCTGTTATACCAATTTTGATAAGTTCTGGATATTTTTTTAGACGGTGAGCCGCTTGAACAACGTATTTTTTTACGATTAAGTTTTCTAAAGGTACCAACAATAAGTGCACACAAGGTACTAATATTGGCAAAAACATAGGAGTAAGGTATATAGCTGTCAAATGAAACAATGGTGGCAAAAACTCAGACATAACAGCAATCAATATAAATGTAATAGCTACTACAACAATGTATAGGGCTATATTTAACCTTGTCATACGGGTAGTGTTTTTTAAAGGCACTTTTTTTGGTGCTGAATAAAGGTTGATGCAAAATATCACACTAAAGTATGTATAAAATATCAAACCAAGATAAGAAAAGTATAACCCTGGTGTATAATTTTTTACATTAAAAAGTGCATTTGTTACAAGCCCACAAGCAAGGCTAAGCAAAGACAAAGTAACAATACGAGAAACATATTTTGCTTTGGTATCTTTAAGCCATACAAAATAGCCTTTTATCTTATAACCAGATAGTTGAATAATTTGAAAAAACTTATACGCAGCAAAAAGCAACACTACACCGTTTAACAACGATAGTAGCATTGTTATATACATATGCGGATTGGTCCAAGAAAAAAATTGCATAATAATTTTACCTTTCAACTAAAAATTGTTGTACTACTGTAGAAAATATATTAAACTGCTCTAAATACACAAAGTGCCCACCACTATACTCTAACAAAGCACAGTCTGGGATGTTTTTTTGCATAATTTTTGCCATATAAAGGGGTGTTTGGTCATCATCTACTCCCCAGAATAAAAGTGTAGCACATTTTATGTGTTTTAACATAGCGGTTTGGTCAAAATTGACAATATTTTTGAAAGTTTGCTTCATAGTAGGTGACAAAATCTTATAATCACTACTGCCAAACTTGTCTAGATATGTCGATTTTAAAAATTTTAACTTTACTAAAGTTTTAGTTAATTTGTATCTAAATATTTTTAGAGACTTTTTGATATTTCGTTTAGGCTTAATACCTGCGCCACCTGTTATGACAAGTTTGTCAACGAGTGTGGTTAGACTTGCTATATAGATAGCTACCCTTGCCCCAAACGAGTGGCAAATAATATCAACCTTTTTTATGTTATGTTTGTTAAGTATCTCAATCACCATCACCGCATAGTCTTGAACAGACCAAGGTGTTGGCGGCGGTTGACTTTTGCCAAAAGGTGGCAAGTCAATGTTGATACACTTAAAGTTATTCTCTAAAACATTTTGCATACAAACAAAACTGTCTATACTACCACCCCAACCGTGCAAAAACAACACATACTTGTCACCCTTGCCAGTTATGGTGTAGTTTATTTTAGTATTTTTATGTATCACTTGCAGAAATCTTTTTTTATAAAAATTTCAAAGTCTACAGATACAGCCACATAATATGCGCTGCGGCATTGTTTTTGTAATAATTTTTGCGAGTGTTAGTTATGATAAACCCTATCTTGCGATATAGATTAATGGCTGGTTCGTTATGTTCGTTGACTTCAAGAGACAAAGCATATATTTCTTTTTCTCTGGCGTCTTCGACAAGTCTACTAAGCAGCCTTGTGGCAATACCCTGTCTTTTATAATCTGGCTTTGTAGCAACACTGATTATAGAATAATCTGTACCAGTATTCCACGCACCAGCATAAGCAATAACATCTTTTGTTTGGTCATCTAGTGCGACAAAATAAACACGGCTAGGAGTATTTATCTCGTCCATAAAGATATTTTTTGGCATTGCTTCTTCGCCAAAACACTCTACGTGTACATCGTACATTTGGTCAAAATGCCTATCATCACATCTAAATATTTGAGCCATCTTTTTCTTCCTTTTTTAATAAATCTGCTTCTGCTTGAGACAAACCTAAATAATAAGGTTTTAAGTTGTTAATATCAACAAAGTTGTTATCAATCTTAGCTCTTTCTATATAGTCAAATAGGTCTTGTTGGTCAACTTCTACGCTGTGAGTTTGGCAAAAATCTAAACTAACACCTTGTGGTACTACAACCATACATTCGCTATCATCAACAAAAGTTTTTAACTCTTCTATCTCCATCATTCTGTCTGGCTGAGTACGATTTCTACCACGAAAAGCACCTACGTAAAACTTACGCATTGTGCTAGGTATAACACAAATTATATTTTGTATACTGTTAGACTTTGATAGTATATTATATGCCAACAGTTCTAGCGAGTTGACAGCGACACATTTTATCTTGTTAAAGCAACTCATAAAAGCCTTTGTTGTGGCTACGCCTATACGTATACCAGTAAAAGACCCGGGCCCTACAACTACACCTACTAGGTCTAAGTTGACCGGCTGCAAAGATGCTTGTTCTAGCAAATTTTCTACCTGTGGCAAAAGTGTTTCTAGGTGTTTTGAGCTAGTTATCTTTTCGCTACAATAGGTGTTGGTAGATGTTTTTAACCCAACCAAAAGATTTGAGTTAGATGTATCTATAGCCAAAATATTCATATTTTATATCTCCTCCCAATCTATTGTACGGGTATTGTCGTCAACTTTGGTCAAGGTCACCTTGTAATAATGCTCAGGCAAAAGTTCTGGGCATCTTTCTGGCCACTCGATAATCTTGATAGATTGGCTATCTTCGACAAGTTCGTCTAGACCTGCTGCGAGTGCTTCTTCATAATCTTCTAGTCTATACATATCAAAATGATATAGTGACAAGTTTTTTGCGTCGTACTTGTTGACAATAGTAAAAGTAGGACTAGTAACTGGCTCTTTTACACCAAAAGCATTAATTATGCCACGTGCAAAAACTGTTTTGCCACTGCCTAGGTCAGCACATAATATAACGACATCACCTGGCTTTAGCTTTTTTGCAAAAGCTGCAGCTATTTGCAAGGTCTTTTTTACACTATTAGATGTTTGCATATAAATCCCCGTTTAAATAATTTTTAAATACTTTGCCATAAGTTTGAATATAATCATCAATATCAAACTTACCCATACGCCCAACAATAAACCACTAACCCAGTGTAATATAAGAATATCAGGTAGTAACCCAAGCAAAAAGTATAACCCTATGCTAGAGCCTAGTCCAAAAACAATCTTAAACCACACAAACCACGTAGGTTGTATAGCGTGTTCAAATCGTATAAAGCGCTTTTCTACATAATAACCAACTATGATAGTCATAGCTATACCTATAAGAAAGTAAATTTCTGTATGAGACGAACCATAACTAAATAGCTCTCCGCCCCATATAAACATAGCCCCTACCAAAGCCGGTAGTACAAACAAAGCATAGATATGCTCTTTGTTGTTGTTGATAAAACAAAATTCGTGCCAGATATAACCGACAAAAAAACCAAAACCCAAGCCAAATATAACATCACTTAAAAAATGCTGACCAAGGTATAGTCTAGACAACGCAACCAGACAACATACTACAACAGCTAAAGCTGTTGATATTATCTTTTTTAGGCGGGTTGCAAATTGCCCCTGAGAATATAGTTCTCTTAAACTCATAGTAGACATAGTAGATACTGCCATACTATGACCACTTGGGAAGGACCCGTCTGTAAGATGGCTGTAGTCAAAGACTCTACTATCTACCATATAAGGTCTTGGACGATTGAAAGATACTTTTAACACTGCGCCTACAAGAGCACTTGCCCCACAGCCTACAGCAAAGTTAAAAGCAAATCGTTTGTCATAGCACCAATAAAACAAACAAAATGCCACCACAAAAAACATCTTATCCCCAAACAAAGTTACCGTTTGAAAAAAAACGTCCCATATGGCACTTGCCCCTTGTTGTATGCTAATGACAATATCGACTTCCATACAATGATTATACCAAACTCGCCGATAAAATTACAAATAAATATTAAATAATAAATTATTTATTTTATATAAACAATTATCGACAACTAACAAAATTAGCCAGATATTACAGATTGAAACAATTTGTCTTATAGTTTAAACAATTCAATCTAAAATCTACTAGACATTTTGTTGCATAAAAAAATCAAGGTACTATATTTGTAGCACCTTGACTTGTATTATTATTTATTTTGTGGTAGTAGATTTCTTTGCAGCTGGTTTAGAAGCTGTTTTTGTTGCTTTTTTAGTTTCTTTCTTTTCTACCTTTTGAGCTTTTTTGGTTTGTTTTTCTGTCTTTTTTGTTTGCTTTGCAGCTGTTTTTTTGACAGTTTTTTCTTGTTTTTCTACTTGAGAAGTTTCTTTTTTTGTTTGTTTTTGTTTTTGCTTTTCTTCTCGTTTTTGCTTAGCGATAAGGTCTTTTAAGACAGATTCAAACTTGCGCAAGTTTTTACCGTCTTGATAAAGTTTTTCTAGGTTATAATACTCTCTAACTTCTTGAGTAAATACGTGAACAATAAAATCACCATAGTCAAGCACTACCCAGTCACTTTGACCGTAACCTTCTTTGTGCAAAGCAAGTATACCTTCTTGCTCCAACTTTTCGTTAACATTGTCTAAAAGTGCTTTTGCTTGAGTATTGCTAGTTGCTGTAGCAATAACAATATATGTTGTAAGCGAAGAAGTCTTAGATACGTCTATTATAGTTATATCGTTTGCCTTTTTGTCTTCTAGTGCTTTGCAAGCACATACTACTTGATCAAATAATTCCATTTTTTACCCCTAAATGTGTTTGTTATTAATATAATAATATCTTTGCCAAAAAAAATCAATTGTTTACTTAAAATATTTAGCCGAGTATACAACAATGAGTTTTTGGCAATAATGTTGTTATGAAATTGTATAAGATAACAAACTTTGTTGATAAGACATTTTTGACTATAAGTTGCATACTGATTAATTTTGTATGGTTAAGATATTTTGTTATAGACAACGTAGCGTGTTTGGTGGCAAGTAGCGTTGTTGGAGTATTTATAAGCAAGTTTATCATATATCTTAGTGACAAAAAACATCAAAAAAAGCTAATAACAAACAAAACCTTGCAAGACATCAATGATTGCGCTCTTAGTTTGTCAATAATGACCAAGCAAGAAAGTATAGAGTTTTTTAACAACATACTAAGTACAACCCACCAAACTTGCATAAAGGACGACTTGATATACACGTCAACAAACAACCAAGTGATAGCCTTCTTACCCTACTATCACCACAACCTATTAACCAACCAAGATATGCTAGACATACTAAAACAAGTCAAACAAAAAAAACTTGATAAGTTAATAATTTTGTGCAACGAAATAGACAAAAACGCACTACTATTTGCCCAGAGTATAACTAACATAAAAATTATTGTCTACGACAAGGCGGCGGTTTATTTTGAGATATTAAAAAAATATAATGTTTATCCGCAAAAATATATAACTACACAAACTAACAAAAAGTACACTTTTAAACTATTGTTAGTAGTGGCATTTAACCGCAAAAAAGCCAAAAATTATCTACTGTGTGGGTTGATATTTTTTGTATGCAGTTTGTTTATTAGGTACAGTTTATACTATATAATTATGGCAAGTTTATTGTTTGTTTTTGCTATATTTAGCTATTTTAACAAACCTTTTAACCTACCTAAGCAAAGCGATTGGTAAAAAAACACCCCCTAAAACAAGGGGGTTGTTTGTTTTATTTTTTGCTAACACTAATATCAACGTGTTTTTTTGCTGAAGAAGAATATTTATAAACAACTACCTTTTTGCCTATAACAGCTACGGTATCTGTTTTCAAAATTTGTTCTAGATTGTCTGCAACTTCTCTTGGAGAAAGTTCACAGTTTGGTTGAACAGTTATTTTGATAACTTCTCTTGCAAGCAATGCTTTTGCAATACTATCTATAACGGTCTCGTTAAGACCATCTTTGCCTACAAAACATACACTGTCTTGATTGGCGATATAACTTTTTAACAAAGCTCTTTGTTTAGAATTAAGCATTATTATATTTTCTCCTTTGTATTAATCTACTATTTCAAACTCTATCTCACGGATACGTACAGTGTCGCCTTCTTGAGCGCCTTTTTGTTTTAACATATCCATTATGCCGTCGTCTTTAAGACGTTTTTGAAAGTATGCTTGAGATTCGTAATCTGACAATACTACACCACGAATAAGATTGTCTATATAGCCACCGACAATTTCGTACTCGCCATCGGCAAGTTTGATAATATCGATACTTGTAGTATCTTTTGCGTCAAAGTCGTGTTCTTCTACGGCGATAGGTTCTGGTATAGGCAATGTTTTTAGTAGTTCGTATATTTCTTTTATTAAGTCTTGTATGTTTTGACGGTTTAATGCAGAAATTTGAACTACCTTAACTGATTTGTCGATTTTTGACATAAAGTCTTGTATTGGTTTGTCGTCAGTTAACAAGTCACATTTGTTTAGAGCGACTATTTGTGGCAAACTAGCTAAAGCTTGGTTAAATTTCTTTAGTTCGTCATTGATAATGACATAATCTTGATAAGGGTCTCTACCATCTATACCAGAAATATCAACAACGTGAACAAGCATACGTGTACGCTCTATGTGTCTTAAAAAGTCGTGGCCAAGACCAGAACCTTGACTAGCACCTTCTATAAGACCCGGTATATCTGCTACAACAAAACTATGTTCGTAATATTTTACTACGCCAAGATTTGGTGTAAGAGTTGTAAAGTGATAGTTGGCAATTTTTGGTTTTGCACTAGATACTGTAGAAAGAAGTGTGCTTTTGCCAACGTTAGGGAAACCTATAAGACCAACATCTGCGATGGTTTTTAGTTCTAGTATGACGTTGTACTCTTTGGTTGTTTCGCCTGTTTGAGAAAAGTGTGGAGCTTGTCTGGTTGAAGTAGCAAAAAATGCATTGCCCTTACCACCCTTGCCACCTTTCAAAATGACGTAGTCTTGGTCTTCAAAATATAAGTCTGCGATAACTTTGTTTGTTTCTGCATCTCTAACTAGTGTACCCTTTGGCACTTGGATAATTAGCGGTTTGCCATCTTTACCATTACAGTTTTTCTTTTCTCCGTTAAGACCATTGTCCGCTCTAAAATGTTTGCTATAGTGAAAAGATACTAGATTGTTGATGTCTTTGTTAACTTTAAAGATTATGTCTCCGCCTTTGCCGCCGTTGCCACCATCTGGACCACCACGTTGTATGTATTTTTCTCTATGAAAAGAAACGATGCCATTGCCACCGTTACCAGCTTTTATATAAATTTTAACTTTATCTATAAACATATCTAATCTTTCACTTCCCTTCGTTGTATTTTATTAAAGGCGTATTTTAGCCGTTTTTATATTTGTTTTCGTGCCAGTACTATGCATAGTAGTTGCTGTGTTAGTTTGCATAGTAGTTATATTTTGTTGCATAGTACCCAACTTAAAATGTCTACTTTTTGTTATAATATTCACACAAGTTTTTTAACCCACAATCTAAGCAATTAGGCTTGATAGCTTTGCAGTGATACCTACCAAACAATACCAACAAATGATGAAAATGAGACCATTTGTCCTTAGATACAACTGCTTGAAGTTGCTTTTCGCAAGACAATGGATTGTTGGCTTTTGCTATGCCTAACCTATTAGAAACTCTAAACACGTGAGTATCTACAGCAATAGCATCTCTACCAAAACCAACCGCAAGAACAACGTTGGCAGTTTTGCGACCTACTCCACTAAGCGATATTAAATCTTCAAAATTATCCGGTACTTGTCCATCAAATTTATCTATAATATCTTGGCTTGCTGAGATTATGTTTTTTGCTTTGTTGTGATAAAACCCACAAGAAAAAATCTCTTGTTCTAACTCGTCAATATTAGCCTTGGCAAAGTCTTGTGGATTGCGGTATTTTTGAAACAAAGTTTTTGTGACGGTATTTACTCTTTTGTCAGTACACTGAGCAGAAAGCATAACTGCTATTAGCAACTCAAAATTGTTGCTAAACTCTAACTCACACTGTGCAGCTGGGAGCAAATTATTTATATAATCATAAACTTTGTCTACTGTTTTCATACTATACCCATATCATTATAGCACAAAAGTATAACATTTCAATTAGTTATTTGCAATATTTTTATTAATTATTTGTACATTATACCTTAGATACTACTTGGTTGACACCGTTTTGTACAACCATAAATAACCCAGCAAAACCGCTAAAGTTACGCCTTGCCAAGACTTGCCTAACATAAGACAAGTCTTTTTCTTCAAATCGTACTGACAAGCCACAAGATACAGTAGCCATACGGGGTGTGTTTATAATTCTATTTTTTATGTTATACGAAGATAATATCTGCGAAAAAACCATTGTTTGATTGCGTGACCTAAATGCCGCTATATAATATCTCATTGTTGTTTACCACTCATATTTTTGTCTAACAGATAATATTATTTAATAATACTAAATGTTGTATTTTGTATACTACATTATACGAGCAACAAATCTTTTTAGTTACTGGAGATAGTATGATATATTTTGACAACGCCGCAACGAGCTTTAAAAAGCCCCTAGGCGTAAAAATAGCTATTCTAAAAGCAATCAATCACTGCACCGCAAACCCTGGTCGTAGCGGTCATAGAGCAAGTTTAAAAGCGGGACTTGAGATAACAAAAGCCCGACTAAAGATAAAGAACTTTTTTAACTGCGAGAGCGAAAACAATGTTATTTTTACACAAAACTGCACAGACGCTCTCAACCTAGCTATACTAGGCAGCCTAAAAGACGGCGGACACGTTGTTGTTAGTTGTTTTGAACACAATTCTGTTCTGCGTCCATTAAAACACCTTGAAGATAGCGGCAAAATAACCCTTAGTATTGTTTACCCAAAAGGTCACAATTATATAACACTACAAGACATACTGCCTTATATCAAAAGCAATACATATATGGTATGCCTAAGCCACATATCTAACGTCACCGGCAATATTAATGATATTGTTAGTATTGGCAAATATTGCAAAGATAACAATATAACATTTTTGGTAGATGCGGCACAGAGCTGCGGACACGTAGATATCGATATGCAAAGAGACAATATAGACCTACTTGCCTTTGCTGGGCACAAAGGGCTATTTGCCCCACTTAGCATTGGTGGACTATGTATCAATAACGATAACAAATTAAACAACATACGTTTTGGTGGTACAGGTACAAACTCTATCGAGTTGTCTCAACCAAAGTTTGCCCCAGAAAAGTATGAGAGCGGCACTCTATCTACACCACTAATTATGGGACTAAGTGCAGGGGTAAGTTATGTTGCTAAGCACTTTGAGAGAAATATACAAAAAATTAAGTACCTTACTAAGTATCTTATATCTAGGCTATCTAGTATGCCAAATATCACCCTATACACCAACCACGAAAGCATCTACGGAGTTGTATGCTTTAATATAAAAGACTACGACTCGGTAGAAATAAGCAGTTACTTAGACGAAAAATACAATATCGCAGTACGTGGCGGACTACATTGTGCCCCACTTAGTCACAAACATCTCGGCACTACAAAAACTGGTGCTATACGTATCAGTCTAAACCACTACAACACAAAAAGACAAATTGACAAACTAATAAAAGTTCTATCTAATATACAACAATAAACTAACATACAACGGCAAAACTAACATACAATAAAACTATAATAAAATAAAAACCTAGTTATGTTTTTATAACTAGGTTTAATTTATTTAAACAAGCCGTCGAGTTGAACTAAGCCAAAACCTTCGGCATTTTGATTAAAGACAATTTGTTTGCAGTTTTTTACTAATCGTACTTTGAGTTGGTCAGGTGAAATATGCGGATACTTGTCTATAATAAGACTACAGATACCCGCCACCATAGGCGTAGCTACAGATGTACCGCTCATTTTTGTATAACCGCCATTGACGTTAGCCCCTGTTATATCTATGGCAGGAGCTATAAGGTCAGGCTTGTAGAAATACCCTGCAGGACCCCTTGACGAAAATTCTGCCACACAAAACTTGTTGTAATCATACTTGTCGTGTTCTCGATGGTCATCTAGACCACCAACAGTTATTATACGGTTGCTAACCCCTGGAGACTTGATAGTATGTGTCTTGGGTCCACTATTACCCGCCGCCGCCACAACTACAATACCCGCCTGCCACAAACTTTCTGCCCCTATCATAAGCGGGTCGTTATGTTCTGTAGGAGAACTGCCAAAGCTCATACACACTACTCTAATGTTGTATTTTTGCCTATTGTCATACACCCACTGCATAGCTTGTAATATTTTAAAAGCACCAGTTTCACCTGAACTATCTAGGGCTTTTATAGATATAATATTACATTTTGGGGCTATACCAGAATATTTTCCACAGCTACCAAGCCCATTGCCACAAGCAATACTAGTAACAAAAGTACCGTGACCATTGTCGTCGTATGGTGTTTTTCGGTTGGCGATTAAGTCTACAAATTTTATTATGCGCTTTTTTGGTATCATAAGGTCTATATGTGAGCTAACCCCTGTATCTATAATAGCCATAGTCACACTATCGCCATATATGTTATTGTTATAAAAATTGTCTACTTGTAATATCTTTTTTGACAAGTCTATCTGAGCAAAGACTTGGGTTTGCTTTGAGATATAACTAACTATACCTACACGGGCAAGTTTAAGTATTTGGTTGTGAGTTAACCTAACACCCAATGCCCCAATAAACGGATAAGGATAAACTTGTACATTATTACATAGCTTGGGGATAAGTTTGTTTTTTAAGGTATAATAGTCATCTGTATATACAATGCAATTGTGACAACAATCTATACTTTGGGTGTTGACCGCTTGAAGCAAACTCTTGTCTATTTTATTAAAGTAATTATTCATCAATTTTATGTATTAAGGTTTCAAAAAATTCTTTTTGCTGATTGTTAAGATAAGGTCCTAGTGTGTTATATATTTGGTTGATTTTGTCGTCGCTTAAGTTACCACTACTACGCTGCGCTTTTGCAGATTTTACAAACTCCGCCACTAGTTGATCTTGGGGCAAATCTTTGTATTTGTTATACAAAGTATTGATGTCTTCTTTTGAAATGTTGTCTTTTGTTGTTTTGTTAGATTGTTTAGTATTGTTAGATTCTTGTATAGGGGTATCAGCATAATCAAATAAATTTTTTACCATATATATCTCCTTAATGTATATTATGCACAAAAATCAAGTTTTGGTCTTATTAAACATTTTTTGCTTGAATACATATATTAGTAATAAATATTTTTGGAGTTTATGATGGATATTTTGCAATTATTAAATATGTTTAACCAAAACAACACCCAACAAAACCAACCACAACAAAATACAAACAATATCCCCCTAGACGTTTTGAACAGTTATCCTAGCGAATTTGTTGATAGACCTACAAATAGTCAAAGGGTAAATTATCAAGCCTTGCAGCCCAATTTGCAGCCTAACAATCAATATAATAGCCAGAATAATGGTATACATAATAACCAGACTTATAGTCAACAACCAAGTTCAAACTTTCAAAACCCATTATCTATATTATCAAATCTCTTACCAGCTCTTATGAAAGGCAACCCTGACATAACTAACCTAATAGGTTTATTAACAGGCGGCGGCAAAGCAAATATATTATCAAACTTATTAAACAACAAAAAGCCTACCTCAAAAAAATCGCAACAAAAAAACTCACCAAATTATGATGAGTTAAAAAAAGTTGATGATTATGACTTTGGCGATTAGTCTAAGACAACGCCTTGTTCTAGCTTGATAACTTTTGTAGAGATAAGTTTTGAAGTTTCTTCATCGCTAGTTGCATAGATTATAGCAGAAGTGTTTTTGATAAAGTATTTTTTTATCAAAGAAAAAATCTTTTTGTTTTCTGCTTCTGACAGTTCTTCAAAGATATTGTCTACAAGAAGTAGGTCAAGTTTGCGATAAGTAAGTCTAACTATTGACAATACATACTTAGTAAATAAAGGTAGGTTTTTTACCTTTTCGTCTTTGATAGACTCCAATTTAAAATCTATAAGTGACTTGTTGATAAGGTTTTCTTGTTCGGCTTCGTTAACACCCCTTACTTTTAAGATATATTTTAGGTTGTCATAAACAGTCTTATCTTCAAAAAAGCTACCTTTGTAAGGTATATAACCTAAACTAAAATCTGTCTGAAAGTTAATATCTTTAACATCAGTTGTGCCGATATAAACTTCACCACTGGTAGGTTTTTCTAACCCAGCGATAAGTCTTAGGATACAAGACTTGCCACTGTCTTTGCCACCGTACAAGGCAACAACGTCGCCACTTGATATATTAAAAGAGACTTTGTTTAGAGCACAAAACTCTTTGGTATACTTTAATGTAACATCAGAAAAGGTAATCATATTGATTTCTCCTTATTATTATATTTTGATTTTACAACAAAATTGGTATTTTTCAAAACAATATAGAAAGTTTTTATAAAAGTTTTTAAAAATTAATCTTAAATAAATGACAAATCCCGCAGTTTTTGATATAGTAAAAATAGTTTTTGAGACTATTTTATTTTTTTAAGGAGAAACAAATATGGATTTGTTTGAAAAATGTAAAAATTACACCGTAGCAAAAGATGCTATGGCTGCAGGTATATACCCTTACTTTCACGCACTTGATACTCGTCAAGACACAGAAGTTGTTATGGAGGGTCAAAGCCTTATAATGTTAGGTTCTAACAATTACTTAGGACTTACTATTCACGACGAAGTTATTGATGCTGGTATCAAAGCATTAGAACAATATGGTTCTGGATGCTCTGGTTCTAGATTTCTTAACGGCACTCTAAAACAACACTTAACTTTAGAAAAAGATATTGCTGACTTTGTACACAAAGAAGCAGCTTTGACTTTCTCAACTGGTTTTCAATCAAACCTAGCTATCATCAGTGCTATCGCTGGCAGAAACGACTATATCATAGGCGACAAAGACAACCACGCTAGTATCTATGATGCTTGTAGACTAAGTTTTGCAAAACTACTAAGATACAACCACAACGATATGGAGGACCTAGAACGTCAACTACAATCTGTACCTCAAGACAAAGGTATCTTGATTGTTACTGATGGCGTATTTAGTATGGGTGGTGACCTATGCAACCTACCAGAAATCGTAAGACTTGCTAAAAAATATGGTGCAAGAGTTATGGTTGACGATGCACACGGTTTTGGTGTATTTGGTGAAGGCGGTCGTGGTACTGCATCTCACTTTGGTCTAGAAGACGAAGTTGATATCATTATGAGCACATTCTCTAAGAGCCTTGCTTCACTTGGTGGTTTTATGGCTGCTAGCGCAGAAGTATGTCACTTTGTACAACACAATTCAAGGCCATTTATCTTTAGTGCTTCTTTGCCACCAGCAAACGTTGCTTGTGCACAAGCCGCTCTTAATATCATTAAAAAAGAGCCACAAAGAGCTCAAAGAGTTAGAGATATTGCTGATTATGCTCGCAAGAAGTTTACAGAAAAAGGTATTGTTATCCGTGATAGCGTAGCTCCTATCATACCTATTATGACTTATGACGACAACCTAACTTTTGTTATCTGCAACGAGTTGTTTAATGCGGGTGTATATGTTAACCCAGTTATCACCCCTGCAGCTCCTGCCGGCGAAGCTATGATACGTACAAGTTATATGGCTACTTTGACAGAAGAACAAATCGACCGTGCAGCGGATATCATTGCTAGCGTTATGGCAAAACACAACTTGTTAAGAAAATAAAATGTTTAAAACATAGCCAAATTAGGCTATGTTTTTTTTGTTGTAACAATTGACTAGTAATATTTAAATAGACAAAGGCAACTTAAAGATAGAATATAGTTGGCTTAATAATTTAAAAACTCTATCAAAAAAGCAATAACAAAACATAAAATAAAAAAGACAGTTTAGAATATAAACTGTCTTTTATTTTTATCTTAATAAATTGTCTCAATCAAACCAAAGTTGCCATCTAATCTTCTGTATAGAACGTTTACTTTGTTTGTTTCTCTATTTAAGAATACATAGAAGTTGTTGTCTATTGTCTCTAAGAACATCATAGCATCTTCTAC
>JAZUPV010000107.1:0-8116 GCA_045605365.1 Clostridia bacterium | reverse complement strand
TTTGTCGCAATTACAAGTTAAGTATAATACAATAAGCAAAAAATTCAAAATATTTTTAAATTATTTTGTTTATCAATAAGGATAATTATGTTATTATTATAATATAAATAGATGTTTGTAACACAAACTAAACTTTTTTTTAGGAGAAAGATATGCTAAGTATCGGTGTAGATATTGGTGCAACAACCACCAAGGCGGGGCTTGTAGAAAACGGACAAATGCTGTCTCGTATAAAACAAACCACCCCAAAAACAAAACAAAAGTTGTTAAAAACTATTATAGAGATTGTCAATCATTTGCTATCAGCTCACAATATCAAAGCTAGCAAACTTGACCTAATAGGTATAGGCGTGCCGGGTGCTGTACAACAAGACGGAGTGATACGTTTTGCTACTAACTTAGGCATAAAAAATTATGACCTTATAAGTGATCTTAAACAATATTTTGACACAACTATACTTGCTACCAACGACGCTAGTGCAGCAGCTATTGCAGAATATAAATTTGGCACATACAAAGGCACAAAAGAACTAGCCACCATAACACTTGGTACGGGTGTTGGGCTAGGTTTTGTACACGACGGCAAAGTATATGATACCCCGCTAGGTGGCGACGGAGAGCTTGGGCATATCGTTATAGACGTCAATGGAGAACAATGCACTTGTGGTAGAAATGGCTGTCTAGAGACTTTTGTATCAAAACAAGCCTTAATCTCTGGCGTACAAAAAAACAAGTCGCTATACCCTGATAGCAAACTTGTTGAGTTAGAAAATATTGACGTAAAAGATATATTTGATGCTTATCACCAAAAAGATAGTTTGGCAATAATGCTAGTTGACAATTATATAAAATATCTAGCTATTGGTGTAACTAACTTAATCAACCTAGTTAGACCTAGCGTAATAATACTTGGCGGAGCTATTGCCGACCAAGGTACTGTTATTACTGAACCTATCAAAAAATACATAAGACAATATGCTTATGGCGGTGCTAAGGATATTATTATAAGCACACCTACAGTTAAACATAGCGGCATAATAGGTGCAGCTAGTCTATCTTAAAAGCATTGTCATAAAAAGTTTTGTTATATAGAGCTGTTTTGTCATAAGGCTTGTGCTTTAGAGCCTTGTCGTTGTACAAAACGGCTCTTTTTTTGTCTCCTAAATAATAGTAGCAGACGCTCATATTGATATATGGCACAAAGTTGTACTTATCTTGCTCGACAAAAGCACCTGACTTTAGATTGGGCTTTTTTATAGCGAGTTTGTACCAATAAATTGCCTTGTGATAATCTCGAAGTTTGCTATATATATCCCCCAACAGACACAAGGCTTCGCTACGGGGTAAATCATAAACAAAACTATCTGTTAGACTATTTATTGCTTGTGATATATTGTCTAGGGCTATATAACATTGGGCTTTGTTAATACAGGCTTGGATTTGGTTTTCTACAAAACCATCTTGTTTTAAAAACTTGTCATACTGTATAATTGCTTGTTTGAACTTGTTGTTATAATACAGTTCGTTAGCGTAATAAAACTGTTGTCTTGGTGTAAAAGTTATACCTTTTTTTATTAGGTTTTTGTATATGTTCAAGTTTCGCTTGGGCTGAGTGCTGTTTAACTTTCTATGTTCGATTGGTGCGTTGAGATAAACTATGTTGCCACTAGGTGTGATGCTTTCGTGGATAGGGTCGTTAAAATAAAAGTTTGAGTGGTTTTTTACAATACGCTCTCTATAATAACTAAATGTACAGTTGTTGTTTTCGTCAAAGGCTATCTGGTATGGCAACATAACAACATCATAGTTAGCAATATGGCATTTTAACTGATTTATTTTTTTGATAGTGTTTTGCGGTAGGACATCATCTGCATCTAGCCACATAATATAGTCACTGGTTGCTTTTGAAAAAGAAAAGTTACGTGCCTTGCTAAAGTCGTCTTGCCATACAAAATCAAATACTTGTGTGGTGTATTTGTTGGCTATAGCTTTTGTGTTGTCGCTACTACCTGTGTCTACTATTATTATTTCGTCAGCAAACTGCACCGCACAGTCCAAGGCTCTAGCAAGAGTTTTTTCTTCGTTTTTTACTATCATACACAAACTTAATGTCTTCATACTAAATTATATTAAGTTTATCCCAATAAGTTTACAGTTATAAAAAATATAATCTAAACAAAAAAAATAAAACCTATACATTATTTGTATAGGTTTATTTATATTAGTCAGCTTTTATTGTTGGTAGTTTTAACTTTTTGTTAACGATTAAAACAAACAAACTAACTATAACTACCAAAGCAAAGAATATCGCCAAGAACCACACAACAGCATAGTTGTTAAGTGAGACTTTGCACTTAGCACTATCAACAACAATAACGCTATCGCCTATGGTTGAAATAACTTGAACATAATATTCGCCTTGTGTTTGTTGAACGGCTTTTGTAGTGTAGGTGCTATCTGTAGCGCCTTGGATAAGTTCGCCATCTTTGTACCATTGATAAGTAAGCTCTGCATAACTATTGGTAGAGCATTTTACACTTAGAGTTAGTTCTTTACCTTTTGTTACGTTGACATTTTGTGGGTGAGACAAAATGGTTGGTGTTTGGTTATAACATTTTTTTAGTGCAACGTTTAGACCTAAAGATGCAAAGTTTTGTTTTGAAGTTTCTGCGACAAACTCTACTCTTAAGTCGTTGTTGTTATCTAGTTGACTGTTAGTTAGTACAAGTTGATAAACTGAGTTATTTAACATACTTGCATTAAGTGGCAACAAGTTGTTGTTTAGCATAATTTTTCTTATAGTATAACCTGCATTTTTGGTTATGTTATAGGTTATGCCACCGCCTATAGCAAGTTGCTCTATACCATATCTATCTATACTGCCATTGTTGTCTGCACTAGCATAGATAATTTTGTTGGTTGAAGATTGCTCACCACTAACTTCTGCTATTGCGTGTATACCGATATGGTCCAAAGTAGCTACTAGTCCATAATCAGTAGCGACTACTTGTTCTTGTTGTGGAGTAAATGCCCCATTGTTGATTGTAAAAGAATATAGATAATAGTGGCTACCGCTATGCTTGGTACTTGTTGGATAATTAAATACTACTGTTGCAGTGTCATTAGGCTGTACATTAAGACCACTTAGATACAAGTCTAGGTTGTACATAGATATATGGTCTGCGCTTTTGCCTAGGTTGATCTCAATCAAGTTTTTTAGAGATTGAGCATTTGTTTCTGATATTTTTGCAGATGCTAATGCCAAGTTGCTATCATCACTATTAATAGTTTGGTCAGTGGTTTTGTAAGTTGAATTATTATCTTTTAAAACAACTGCCTGAGCACTAAAATAAAAATTGTCTAAGTTAACAGCATTGTTGATAGCTTGTTTGTAAGTACAAACTTGATAAGAAACAGTTTGTGGGTCGATATGAGAATAATGCCCGTATAACCCTTCTATAACAAACTCACAAGTATAATAATCTTGTTGGTAGAAAGATGCTGGCAAGAATGTAAATTTAATTGTATTAGATCCGTCCCAATCGACATTAGATATTACACTGTTGGTGATTGCTTGTTCTGGGTTGGTGATAGCTTTTACAGAGATTGTTTTTTCGGTAAAACCGGGTTTGATTGCAAGTGGTTGATCATACACTATAGAAATGTTGCAGATAGTGTTTTGATACAAAAATTTGTTTTGACTAGGAGAAACTTGGTCTACGGTAGGCATAACTGTTTCTCTATCTTTGACCTGACCTTTGATAGTGTCAGAGATATCAACAAAATAGTTATTCTCGTCAAAATCAACTAGTTTGTTGTAGTTGTACAGGTTATCTTGAGATATATCTTCGTCAATAAATTGATCTTGCGATAATGTTGTGATATCCACATCTGTTATTGCGAATTGATTAGAATAACTACTACCATCAAACTCAAAATATGTTGGGTAATCTTTGTTGTTGTAATAAGTGTCTGTATCTAAATATTTTTTGATACTGAACCAATCTGTCCATGCAAGTTGTGGATTTTCGTCTTGGGTAAGATATTGTGTTCTTACAACTAGGTACAAGCCGTCTTGTTCTAGTTCTTCGACACCTTTGCCATCATAAGCAAGAGTTATTTTTGAAAATTGTTTAAATATATGTTTGCCATCAACAGCTTTGGTTGATTGTAACCAAAATTGCATATCGTGTTGATAATTGTTGACGCTAAGGGTTGGATATCTAAATGCACTTGCTGGTACAACGCTATTGGTCACTGGATAATGCACTTGGTTAAATTCGCTACCTAGCAAGAAGTTGTCCATTGTTTGTAGTTTGGTCTCGTTGTCGTCTAAGGCACTATCTATACCGTACCAGTTGCCGCCATACTTAACATTATTCCAAGCCCATTTTGAAATGTTATAGTCTTTTAACATAACATTGCCACAAACTATGATGTTTTCAACCCCAAGTTTGTTTAGCACCATACTATATGCTCTTGCATAACCTTCTGCATCTGCATAACCCAATACCAATGCACCATAAGCACTATTGATATATTGAGCCACATCTTGAGATGTTTGATAGTCGTATATTCTAACTACCCTATCAGTAAGTATTGATTGGATTTGTTTTAGTTTTTTGTCTAGAGTTGGTTGTTCTCTTAGTTCTACGATAATTTCGTTAACTTTGCTTGTAACATTTGATAACAAACTTACAACTTGTTCTTTAGAAGTATAGCCTTGAGCATAATAATTGTCATATTTGCCAGAACCTATTATCGCAGAAAATTTTGTACCAGAAACTTCTTCTATAGAACCGACTGTCAAACACAACTTGTCAAAGTCTATAAAGGTACTCTGTGGCAAGTCATATTTGAAAGCGACTTTTGCTCTTTCAAAGCTAGCCATAATGATATTGTTGCCGTTAAGAACGTAGTCTTTAATTTCGCTTTGAGAAAGGGTGTTGTTGACAATGTTTGGGTCAGTCACGTCTAGGTTGGCTGTACCTGACATTAATAGTTCTGTATCATAAGCAGATTTTAAGGCATCGTAGAAGATTTTTTCTTGGTTGGATAGTTGCGAATAGTACCAAGTACCGCCACTATCAATACTAGCATAGGCGATATTTTTTATACCGATAAGTCCGCCCACAAAAAAACTCGCTACAATGACCAAACAAACTGTTAGTCTTTGTAATAATTTTTTCATTTTTTCTCCCAATTATTTTGGTCAATATATTATATATTTATTATAATACATATATTTTTGATGTCAAATTATTTCTTTTTGTTAAACAAAAAAAGCAAGGCTTTTGGACCTTGCTTTTAACATTTTTTATTCGTGCAAAACGATATTGCCTTGTTTTAAAGATTCTTTAACATTGATAACGTTTTGGTTAGAACTACCCTTCCAATGTAGTTGTGGGTCGTATAGTTCTTTTACAAATCTACCGTCAACAAGTACGTCAACTTTTGATATAAAGTCTAAATCTTTTATATCTTGCCATTGATAGCCTGTGTATAACCAGATAGTTTTGTTTGGATATTTTTGGCTGATTTCTTGGATAAACTTGCCTACTTCTTCACGGTTTTCGCACATTAGTGGGTCGCCACCGCTAAAAGTGATGCCGCTGATATAATCTTTGTCAAGTTCTGCAAAAATCTCTTGTTTGCAAGCGTCGTCAAACTCAACGCCTTGGTTAAGGTCCCAAGTAAATTGGTTGTGACAGCCTTCGCAATGGTGTGGACAACCTGCCACCCACAAAACAACTCTCATACCGTCGCCGTTAATCATATCGTCTTTTGTAATATTGTGATATTTCATCTTGCTAAAAACCCCTTTTACATAGAAACCCTATCTCTAATTTCTGCCAATTTGCCGTCGTTCATAAAGCTTCTGCCTTTTACTTTAGAATAACCTAAGTAACCACATACACGGTTAACTTCTGTTATGTCTTCGCTGCCGCATTTTGGGCATTTGGTCATATTAAGTTGTTCGTAACCACAGTGTTCGCAGTAGCATTTGTCCATATTAACGCCTTGGTAGAACCCTTTTGCCATACCACGACGAATGATTGTCTTTAGTGCTTCTGTATTGTAGTCGATTGGATATTTTGTATAAGTAATCTTGCCGCCGTTAGATAGCTCCCAGAAACGAGCTTCGTAGTCTTGTTTTTGGATAGGTGTGATATGTTCTCCAACGTGACAGTGAAAACTATTTGTAAAGTATTCTTTGTCAGAAACACCTTCGATAACACCATATTTTTCTACAAATTGTTTAACTTGTAAAGAAATCAAACTTTCTGCTGGTGTACCATAGATTGCGTACAAGATTTTGTCTTCTTCTTTGATACGTGCAATATAGTCATTTAGATATTGCATAACTTCTAGAGCAAATTGACCATCTTCGGTGATAGATTTGCCGTTGTATAGTTTTTGAAGTTCGTTAAGAGCGGTATAACCAAAACTAAATGTAACATAATCTAGTAATGGAGCAATAGAATCGGTTGCTTTTAAGTTGCCTTTATACAAGCCACCCTCCATAAATGCTAGTGGGCTCTTGGCAGCTTTTAGTTTGCCTAAGAAGTCTTTTGTTCTACGATGTAAGTGTCTAATCATTTCTAGATAGTGAAGATATACTTCATAGAAGTCTTTGCCTTCTGTTTTTGCTTTCATAAAGATCATTGGCAAGTTTAGTGTGATAGCACCTGCGTTAAAACGACCTACAAATACTGGTACGTCATTTTCGTCGGCTGGTTTTTGACCACCACGCTCCCAATAAGGTGATAAGAACGCTCTGCAACCCATTGGAGAGATAACTTTGCCATATTTTTTGTACATACTAGCGATATATCCTTCACCGCTAAGGCTTAGATAATCTGGGTATTGTGCGTGACGGCTACATTCTACAGCAGCATCAAACAAATCTTCTAGTTCTTTGCCTGCACCGTGAACATTTTCGTCATATAAGAAAACTAGTTTTGGGAATAATACAGCCTTTCTAAAACCAGGTGCACCTTGTCCACCTGCTCTTACTTTTAACATAGCTTTGGTTGCCATTTTTTCAAATACGCCACTGCCTAGACCAAAAGTAAATGTTACAAATGGATAGTCACCACGAGATGAACCTACTGTATTAAGTTTATATTCTAACGCTTGGAAACCTTGCTCAAAGTCACGTCTTACTTTACGCAAAGCGTATTCTTCGGCTTTTTCTTTTAATTTTGCTTCGTCATAACTTACGCCGTCAACGTCGCTTAAGATTGTGCGATATTCGTCACAATATTTTACAAAGCTCTTTTGTGCGTATGGAGCCAAGATTTTATCTATTTCTGGACAAGTCCAGCCACCATATTGTTGTGATGCGCTTGCCATAATAACGTCACCAATAACGTTAAAAGTGATTGCAAGTGTTGTAGGCTCGGTATATTTGATATTGCCTAGCTCAAAACCACCAGCAAGTACTCTACCTAGGTCAAACAAACAGCAGTTGTAAGTATCTAGTCTTGCACTGCGGTCGTGAATATAGATATAGCCTTCTTTCATAGCTTGTCTTTCGTCAGGCATTAAGAAGAACTTTTTATAAAATTCACCGTTAAGTTCGTTCCAACCAAGGCAACGTTTTGTAGAAACAAGTGTGCTGTCAGTGTTGGCATTGCTACGATCACCAACAAAATCAATAGCTTGTACTCTACGATATACATTGTCTAGCATCTTAACAAAGTCTTGACGATAGTTGCGGTAGTCTCTATAACTCTTAGCAACTCTTTCGTCTACTTTTTCAAGAGCTTTTTCTACGACATTGTGCATTGTAGGAATTGGTATCTCAGTAATACCCATTGCAGAAATTTGTTCGTTAACAAAATCTCTAATTTGGTCAAGCTCAGCTTCTGTAAATGTAATTAAGGCTCTTGCGGCACTTTTTGAAATAGCAGCAATAACTTTTTCTACATTATAAGGTTCTTTAGTTCCGTCTTTTTTGATAACTTTTACTTTTTTGTCTACTTTTACCATATTTCCTCTCCTTAATTCAAGCAACCACAATATATAGTGTTAAAAATATAACTTCTTGTGTTTCTTAACTATATATAGCATAGCAATAAAAAAATAACAACATAAAAAATATAAAAAAAAT
>JAZUPV010000106.1:0-3208 GCA_045605365.1 Clostridia bacterium | reverse complement strand
TGACCGTTGGCTTCTACCAAGACAACTCTTTTTAGCACCCCTACTTGTCCTGCCCCCAGCACTCGCCCTTGGGCAATGTTTAGTGTGTCGTGCATATCGTCAAGTAGTTCGTGCAAAGATGGGTCAAACTTGGTGACTGGTTTAGAAGTTTTGCGCAAGACTGGGTCTGTGTCGGTTAAAATTTTTCTTATTGCCATAGTGATAAAACAATCCTTTTAACTTAAATTTTGTGGGTTATTTTCGACAAAGATAGAGACCTTTTGTTGTGTGTTTAGGCTACAGATGTCGTATATAGCTGTAGTGATATCTTTGTCATTTTTTGTATAATATCTAGCGAGTATTTGGTATCTAAATTTGTTTTGGATACGCTTTTTTGGACACTTCATAGCTTGAAGATATACAAAGTCGCTAGAATATTTTTGCTTTAGTTGTTGCATTGCGTTAGAGATATTGCGAGACGTTTCGATGACTTTTTCTTCGTTTTCGCCGGTGATAAGCACTCTTAAGATTTTTGTAAATGGTGGGAAGTGCGCTATCTGTCTCAAGTTTATCTCTTTGCGATAAAATGCTGGGTAGTCGTAGTTGGTAGCACAGCGGTATACGTAATGCTTTGGGAAGTATGTTTGAAGAACTACTCTGCCTTCAAATTCGCTACGACCGGCTCTGCCTGCTACTTGAGTTATAAGCTGAAATGTACGCTCTGTGGCACGAAAATCGCTAAAATGTAGGCTTAAATCGGCATCTATTATACCAACTAAGGTAACATTGTTAAAGTCGTGACCTTTAGCTATCATTTGTGTACCAACAAGTATTGCTGGTGTTGTGTTGTTGAACTGTTCTAGTATTTGAACATAGCTGTTTTTGTTTTGAGTGGTGTCATTGTCTAGCCTTAGTATTGTCACATCTGGGAAGGCTTGTTGTAAGGCTTCGGCTATTTGTTGGGTACCAACTGCACCATATTTGATATATTTGCTATGGCACTCTGGACAAGTAGTAAGAGCCCTATATCTTTTGTTACAGTAGTGACATTTTAGCATATTGTCTTCTTTATGGTAGACAAGTGAGACATCACAGTCTGTACATTTTGCTACGTAGCCACATTCTTTGCACATCATAAAAGATGCATATCCCCTACGATTGATAAACAACATTGCTTGTTTGTTGTTTGATATACAGTCTTTTAGAGCGTCAACAAGAGCTGTAGAAAATATACCTGTGTTGCCGTTTCTAATTTCGCTAAGCATATCGACAATTTGCATACTAGGTAGTTGTTGATTGTTGGCACGGTTTGGCAAATTGATAAGTTTGTAAGTGCCAATTTGTGCGTGATAATAACTATTGATACTTGGTGTTGCGCTACCTAAGATAACTGGACAATCGTTAAGATAACCTAGGTATCTAGCTACGTCGTGAGTATAATATCGTGGGTTGCTTTCGCTAAAGTAACTCTGGTCGTGCTCTTCGTCAATAACGATAAGACCAACATTGTCTAAAGGCGCAAAGATACAAGACCTAGCACCAATGGCTATTTTTGCTTGGCCATTTTTTAATCTATACCACTCATCATATCTCTCACCGCTAGACAACATACTGTGAAGTATAGCTACAGTATCGCCAAAAGCATTGCGAAAGCGACTTAGCATTTGTGGTGTTAGAGAGATTTCTGGCACTAATAAAATAGCTGATTTGCCCTGCTCGATGACCTTTTTCATACATTCGATATAAACTTCGGTCTTGCCACTGCCTGTTACACCGTGCAACAAAAAGGTGTTGTAGTGAGAATTGGATATAAACTCTATAGCCTTGTTTTGTTGGTCGGTTAAGGTAATGTTCTTTTTCTTAACGGTAAAGGCATTGACAGGTTTGCGACCGATTGTTTGAGAATCTATCTTGACAAAGCCAAGTTCAACCAGTTTTTTTAGAGCAGAAGAACCGAACTTATTGTTAAGAACTGGCACTTGTTCTTGGGCGTTTTGTTGAAGATACAAAACTAGTGCTAGTTGTGAAGTGGCCCTTTTGCTTATTTGTGATATATCACAGCCAGGTGTGATAGATGCTATTTGAACTATTTTTGGTTTTTGACCGCCTCTAATTTCTGGTGGCAAAAACAATCTTATTGTATCAGCAAGTCTTAGATAAAACTTTTCTTTCATAAAAAAACACAACTGTACCATTTTTTGTGATAGTACAGGTTGTGTATCTAAGGGCTGTATAATAGTTTTTAGTTTTGCATCGTCTAAGGTAGATGCGTCTTTTGTGTTTATTATATAGCCTTCGATTTTCCTACCTGCAAATGGTACTAATACTCTACTGCCCACGGTATAGTTAGCATCAGGTTGCATTTTGTAGTCAAATATCTTATCTACATTGCTATTTAGGATATCTACTATTACTTCGGCTATCATATAAACTATAACCTTTTGTTAAATTATTTGTCTTCTGTGCTGCCAACAATCTTGCCATCAGCTACTTCACGTGCTGCAAGAGAAATTGCTTTTTCTTGAGAGTTGTCGATAACTTCTGGGATTGTTTTTTCTAGTTCTTTTGCTCTTTTAGAAACTAAGTTTGTAAGAGCATAGTTGTTGCCAACTTTTTCTACTAATTCGTCAATAGGTGGATATAACATAATAATTTTTACCTCTAAGTTGAATATATTTTTTGTCTTGTAAATAAGGGCAAAATCCCCTTGTATATAAATACTTTAGTATTATAACATAGTATTTGAGTAATTTCAATTAGTTTTTTAATAGTTTTTCAAAGTCGTCTTGTGAGATAACTGTAACACCTAGAGCTTGAGCTTTGTCCAGTTTGCTACCGGCATTTTCACCAGCTAAGACATAGTCGGTGTTTTTTGAAACGCTAGAGACAACTTCACCGCCGTTTTGCTCGATAATGCTAGATGCTTGGTCACGAGTTAACCCTTGCAATGTACCAGTTAAGACAAACTTTTTGCCAGAGAATATACCGTCTTTTGATGCTTTTTGCAAAGGATTGTTGATGGTTATAACTTGCAATAAATCATTTAAAAGTTGCTGAGTTTTTTCTTCTTTAAAAAAGTCTACTATGTTATTTGCGATAATTTCGCCCACGTCTTTTACTTGAGTTAAGTCTTGGACTGTTGCACTAATTATATTTTCTAATGAACCAAAATGGCGAGCCAAATCCTTAGATGTTTTCTCTCCGACGCCGTTGATAGACAAGGCATCTA
>JAZUPV010000105.1:0-6639 GCA_045605365.1 Clostridia bacterium | reverse complement strand
AAACAACGCTTGGCAGTTATTATACAGACTTTTTAGGACCGGTAAAAACATCACTTATCGCAACGGTAGAACTACTCGACGAAAAACAAGCCAACGGAGAAAGTTCTGGCGGAGGTACAAGTTCTTCTAGCGGAGCAAGTGGCAGTGGTTGGGGGGATACATCTTCTACCGAAAGTGCTTCTGGTGGAGACAGTGCTAACGCAAGTGCAACGGGCGGTTCTAGTTCTGGTCAACAACAAAAAAAAGTTATCGTCAACCGTGGCAAGCTTATTGTTGTCAAAAATGGTAAACAAGTTATGCAACTGTCACCAGACGAGAGCAAAAATATAAATTGGTTTAACCCTAAGTCAAGCACGGGTACTATTGTTGTACCTAATGTAACAGAAAAAGGTCTGTTTGAGAACGCCAATGTGGGTGTTCAAGTAGACCAAAAAACTTCTACCATAAAAACATCTTTTAAAGATGGCAAGCCGCACCTTAGCCTTGATGTAATGTTGTATGTGCGTACAGTTGAGATAAGCCAACAAAATTACACTGGCAACAGTTACAAAAGCAACAGTGTCAACATCACCCCACACCTAAAAGAACTAATCAAACAACAAGTGACAACTCAAGCAAAGCAAGGTTTTTATCTATGTCAACAAAACAACGTCGACCTTATAAAAGTTTATGAACATTTTAACAAATACAACAACAAACATTTCAAACAATATCTTCAGTCACTTAACTCTAGGGACGATTATCTAAAAGATATTAATCTAACAATCAATGTTCAAGTAGAAGAACATCTATAAAAAATGCACCCCTTAAGCCCAGGGGTGTTTTTTTGTCAAAATCAATCATTTTTATATTGTTATAGGTGTCATTTTTGCGAAAATACCTTTCGATATATAATCCAATATATATATAATTATTACTTGTTTTTTAAAAAAATCTATTGCTTTTTGTATTTTATTGTGATATATTCTATTAGAATAATCGGATAGATTATTTCCTTGCTGAATTTATTTCAGCCGATTAGTCCAAAAGGAGGTAAATATTTGTATGGCAAACTATGAGATTTTGTATATCATTTCTCCAAGTGTTTCTGAAGAAGAAAGAGAAGCCCTTATCAACAAGTTCAAAGCTTATGTTGAAAGCAACAAAGGTACTATTGCTGGCCTTGACAAATGGGGTTTAAAACGCCTTGCTTATCCAATTAAGTTTAAAAACGAAGGTTTCTACGTTTTGATGACTTATTCTTGCGAACCACAAGTAAGTTATGATATGGAAATGCTTATGAACATCACTGATGGCATTTTGCGTTCAATTGTTGTTAGAAAGTAAGCAAAAATTTTTTTGAAGGCTACCGATAGGGTAGTTTTATAGGAGTTAATATGAATAAAGTTATTTTAATTGGTAATCTTACCAAAGACCCAGAACTAGCAACTACTAATAGTGGCATCAGTTATTGCAGATTTACTCTTGCTGTACCAAAGAGATTTTCTTCATCAGGCGAGAGAGAAGCAGAATTTATCAATATTGTAGTATGGCGTGGCCAAGCAGAAAACTGCAACAAATACCTTAAAAAAGGTAGCAAAGCAGCTATCGTTGGTAATATCCAAACTCGTAGCTATGACGCACAAGACGGTTCTAAACGTTATGTAACCGAAGTTGTTGCTGAAGAAGTTGAGTTTTTAGGTTCAAGAAATAGTTCAGATGTTTCTAACGTATCTAGCGACAAAGGTAGCGATGATGACGTATCAGAACTACAACCAATAGATGACGATACTCTACCATTCTAATGGTAAAAATTGTCTAAATTATAAAGGAGAATAGTTATGTCAGAAGTTAAGGAAAAAGAAGTTACCGAAACTGCTAAGACTGAGGAAAAAGTTGTTATGAACAAAAAACCTCGTCGTGCTCCTCGTAGAAAGGTTTGCCCATTCTGCGTTGACAAAAGCAAGGTGATCGATTATAAAGACGTTGCAACTCTAAAGAGATTTGTTACTGAAAAAGGTAAAATCGTTTCTCGTCGTCAAACAGGCGTTTGCTCAAAACACCAAAGAGAACTTGCAGTTGCAATCAAAAGAGCAAGAAACGTTGCTCTACTACCTTTCAAAGGTGAATAATAAAAAAATAAGGACTGGTAACCCCAGTCTTTTTTTGTTGAAAATTTATAGATAAATAAAAAATATGTTGAGATAATGGTTTGGATTTGGTATAATGTTTATGTTTTTATAGGAGTTATTATGAAAGACCAAACTAAACAAACTAAAAATCAAGAAAAGAAACAAAAATTTGGTGACGTGGTAGAAAACCACGAACTAGTAAAACGTACCCTTATGGTAGCTGCCTTCCCAGCTATGGTAAAAGAAGAAGTCAAAGATGGTCACAAAGTTTATAGTGGATTTTTGCCAGGGTTTGACTTTTGCGAAGTTGACAATATAGAAGAAATCGGCGAATGTATGCAAGTTTTGCAAGATATGCTTGATGACGAAGTAGAATCTCTAATAGTCTTTGGCAAACAACTACCAGACCTTGGTGAAGATGACGAACTTATGGAGCAATACCCAGGGTATGATATAAGAATGTTAGATATCAATGTATATGCATTGCCAGACGAAGATTTGTGTACAGGTGATTGTTCTTGCTGTTCTCACGGTTGTGCAGAAATGCCAGAACAAATGCACCCACACCATTGTGATTGTGGTTGTGAAGACGAAGAAGAATATGACGAGTGTGAAGATGACGACTGTGACTGCCACCATCACCACCACGTTTGCGAAGACGAACATTGTGATTGCCAAGATAGCGAAGATACAGACCAAGACGAAGAATGATTTAACACTAAAAAATAAAACACCTAAATATTTTAGGTGTTTTTTTGTTGCTTATTAAATTAATTAAAACCCTATTATTAGGCAGGTTGAGTAGCCGACAATAAGGCTAGTTAGTATTAAGATTGACATTATACTTAAGTTTTCTTTGATGTTTTTGTTTTGTTTAAACAACACAAATAAACCAAGACCTGCGTTGCAAATAAGCCCCGCTACACAAGAACCAAAAGATAATCCGCCTGTTATAAACAAATTAGATATTATAACTGAAGATGCGCAGTTTGGTATAAGCCCGATAAGGCAAGATAATAATGGGGCAAAATATTTGCTACTTTCTAAAAAGCTAGCTATTTTTGTTTCGCCTAGATAATGTACTAATAATCCAAAAGCAAAACTAACTACAAATATATATGCGTATATTTTTAATGTGTGTACTAATGGGTGCAACAAGTATTGCTTCCAAAAAGGTTTTGGCTTGTCGTTTTCGATACTGTGGTCACAACAACCTTTGTGTTCTATAGGTGTGTGTTCACAGTGAGTTTCGTGCTCGTGTATTTGCATTTTTGATTTTTTGTACACGGTGTCTACAAGATAACCTACAAGTATACCAAATACAAGTTTGATACCAAGCAAAGGCAATATCATAAGTGCTTTGTCTGGCGCAGAAAGAAGTATTGGCAATGCTTCGTCGCTGGTAGCAATAAATATAGCAATAAGTGTGCCCATACTAAGGTGTCTTTTTGAAAACAAGTCGGTAGCAACTACACTAAAACCACATTGGGGTATTAATCCAAAAAGAGAACCTAGCACTGGCGACCACTTTTTTGTTTTTTGTAACTTTTGCGAAAGAGACGTCTCGACTATTTCGATAATAATGTAACAAACTAATATTATCGCAAATGTTATAGCCGTATCTTTAAGCGTATGTAAAAGTACGTGCCACATAGTTTTATCCTTTTTATAATTTTTGTTGACGATTATATAATAATAAAAATGCCCTAAAAGTCAAGTAAAATTTTTGTCGTATTCAATTTAGATATTTTGTTTCAATTTATTTGTATTTGTGCTACAATATTTCAGTAGTATGAAAAATATTGGGAGAAACTTATGAAAAAGCTATTTTGTGACCTAGATGACGTAATATGTGAAAACGAACTTGTAAAATATATCAACAAGTTTTTGCACACTAATTATACATTTGAAGAAATCCCAGAAGGATATATCTTTGATGATAGTATGATACCTAGCAAGAAAAAAAGAGACAAACTTGCAGACTATATCATCAAAAAAGATTTTTATAAACACGCTGTCTTAAAAGAAGGCGCTTATGAAACTTTAAAAAGACTTCAAGAAGAACGCGGCTATGAGATACATATTTGTTCTGCTTGCCTTATGATTAATAGAGAAGTACAATCAGGCAAAATATTTCATACCAAGTTTGATTATATAACAAGGGCATTGCCTTTTGTTAACCCAAGAAACATTATCTTTACCAATCGCAAAGATGCCTGCAAGGGTGATGTTATGATTGACGATAGATTGTCAAATCTTGGTGGCGAGTTTGAAACAAAGTTGCTTTTTGACTGCTGGTACAACCGCAAGTACAAAGCAAAAGAATTAAAAGAAATGGGCGTAACAAGAGTAAAATCTTGGAGCGATATTGAAAAAATTTTGACAAAGAAAAAATAATGAAAATTAACGGCGTAGTAGAAGACATAATTTACCATAACATATCCAACGGATATACCGTGCTTAACATTGATAAGGACGGTATTTTAGTCACGTGTGTCGGCAAGACAGCTTCTTTAAACGAAGGCGAATATATCGAACTTGACGGCGAATATGTAAAAAACGGTAAATATGGCGAACAGTTTGCTTTTAACGAAGTAAAAATAAGTGCCCCTAATAGTTTAGAAGGTATCAAAAGATACCTTGCTAGCGGCTTAATAAAGGGCATAGGACCAGTCACCGCAGAAGCTATCGTCAACAGGTTTAAACACGACACGCTTAGTATTATCGAGTTTAACCCTAATCGCCTTGCAGAAGTAAAAGGCGTCAGCATAAACAAAGCCATCAGTATTGGCGAGAGTTATAACGAAATCAAAAATATGCAACGAGCAGTGATGTTTTTGCAAGAGTATAACATAACAACCAATATGGCTGTAAAGATATACAATGCTTACCTTGACAAAACAGTAGATATAGTTTCTACCAATCCGTACAAACTTATCGAAGATGTCGACGGTATAGGTTTTGCCACAGCGGATAAAATTGCCGCCAATATGGGCATAGCCAACAATAGCGAGTTTAGAGTGAGAGCGGGTATACTACACGTGTTAAAAGACTCTTGCGAAAAGGGTGGCAACACATATTTGCCACGTAGTGAGCTATTTGAAAATGTTCAACGATTGTTGTCGATAAATGACAACTTTGATGTGTTGTTTGATGGAGCAATACAGTCATTGGTATTAGATAGCGTGATAAAATGTTTTGACCACAAAGAATATATGCCAGTGGTTATGCTCGCTAGATACTATTCTATGGAGCAAAGTATCGCCAAAAAAATCGCTATGATTAACCTAACAGAAGACGAGCAAACAACCGACATTGACCAAGAAATTGCCGAATATGAAAGGTTGAATCACATAACACTTCACCCTGACCAAAAACAAGCTGTAAAAACCGCAGTTAACAAGCGTATTTGCGTTATAACGGGCGGTCCTGGTACAGGCAAGACAACTATAGTAAAATGCATACTTAAGGTTTTGGGGCAATATAACAGCCGCATATACCTACTTGCTCCAACTGGTAGAGCAGCAAAAAGATTGTCGCAATCTTGCGACAAACAAGCAAGTACTATCCATAGAGCTCTAGAAGTCAACTTTAAAGACGACGAAAAGAACTTTTTTAACTATAACGAACGCAACAAACTACCAGCAGATGTCGTTATCGTAGACGAAGTATCAATGGTAGATGTGCCACTTATGTATTATCTACTCAAGGCTCTATCTAACAACTGCAAAATTATCCTTGTTGGTGACAAAGACCAGTTGCCTAGTGTGGGTCCTGGCAATGTGCTACACGATATTTTAAAAAGCGGTGTAGTGCCAACCGTTATGTTGACACAAATATACCGTCAAGACGAAAATAGCCTTATCGTCAGCAACGCACACCTTATCAACCAAGGCAAAATGCCAGTTATCAACAACAAGAGCAAAGACTTCTTTTATGAAGAACGTCACGACGGTCTAGATATACTAAACACAGTAGTCGACCTTGTGACGGATAGATTGCCAAAATTTACCAAGTTAGACCCAATTAACATTCAAGTCTTAGCCCCTATGAAATCGGGCGTTACAGGCGTAAATAGACTTAATAAAGAACTACAAGAACGTATCAATCCGCCAAGCCTTAGAAAAAACGAAATCAACCTAGAGTTTAATACCTTTAGAGAAGGCGACAAGGTTATGCAAACTTGCAACAACTACGACAGAGTATGGGTAAAAGAAACCGACGGAGTATACGAAGAAGGCAAAGGTGTCTTTAACGGAGATATGGGGTTTATCACTCGCATTGACTTTCAAACGGGCGAAACAACCGTTGTGTTTGATGATGACCGTAGGGCGGTTTACCCACGAAACGAAATTAGCGAACTTCAAATATGCTACGCAACAACTATTCACAAAAGTCAAGGTAGTGAATTTGATGTGATAGTTATGCCACTTATGGCAGGCTCTAGCCAGATTATCACCCGCAATCTTCTCTACACAGCTGTTACACGTGCCAAGTCGGTTGTGGTGCTTGTAGGAGAGCGCAAACA
>JAZUPV010000104.1:0-2238 GCA_045605365.1 Clostridia bacterium | reverse complement strand
ATACTTGTAAGATCAAATGTGCTACCAGCATCGTATAAGTTTGCGCCGTCTGCACCGATTGAACCTGTACCGCCCATAGCATCTACACAAACGTTAACTTGGTTACGTTCCCATATAGCATATAGAGTAACAGGCTCTAGTGATGTGATTTTTATTTGTTGACCTGGCACATAAGATTGTCCACTACCATCTCTCATTGTGTTCCATTCAACAAATGTATAATATTTATAGCTCAAGCCTTTTGGTTCAGGAATTGGAAAGTACTCGTTGAAGTAACCTGTCTTGTCACTTACAAGACCGCTAGCACTGTTAGAGTCAAATTGGAAGCTGCTTTCCTTACCACGGAAGATCGCATAAAGTTGAGTATCTCTATTTGGGATTGTAAAGGTAGACCCTGGCAATAAGTCTACTCTAAAATCATTATCTTCATTGCTATCATAAGAAAAACCTAAGAAGTTTTGGTTATGTCTTTGGAAGGCATATACAGGATCTAGATCTTCGTTTGGAGCTTCGGCATGACTTTCTGTAGGTAGAGTTATGGTTGACGTGTAGTCACCGGTCGCTCTATACAGTATCTCGTCAAAACCACCATTTGTTTTACGTAAAACTCTGACAGTAAAACTTTCTGCTCTCCATTTTACATAAACAGTGGTAGTTTGCTCGATAGGCATATCCCAGTCAAACTCAACTGTATAGTTCTCGTCCATATACCAACCACCGAACGAATATCCAGGGTCGTCATGAACTGGGTCGGCGGGCCTTTCTGCCGTTTCACCGACTTTAAGAACAATGTTGCTGATTGCTGGTCCGTTACCTGTTTCGAACCTTACACTAACTGTTCTCGAACTGAATAGTAAAATAGCGGTAACCGCAACAAGCGCTACCATCATCACAACTATGACTGCTATGATACTCTTTCTTCTAGATGCTGCCATAAAAATAATCTCCTCATGCGTAACTTGAGCCAATTTACTTTTAAAAGTATTATTTGTAAAAAGGCTAAAATAATTTACCATTTTTGACACATTTTTTTATTGTTAAATCGACTTAATTTTTTCGTGTACAAAAATGCATATTATTATATTATATATTATAATCATAATGGTCACCTATGGCAAGAAAAATAGTACAAAAAAACCTATTTTTTAACAGTTAAAAATTGCCAGCAAAAAGCTAAAATTTTGGCTTAAATTTTATCAAAAAAAGTATCAAAATTTTTGTTATAAAAACGCAAAAAAATAAGAAGAAAATGTTCAAAATTTTCTTCTTAAAAAATATTAATAAATTATATCAAATGCATTTTTTGAGCCTAAAAAATGCAAAAATAATGTGATTTTACCTATCAAAATCAACAAAAACACTTAAATACCAGCTTAAAGTACTTAAAAATAACCCCCTTAAAATACTCCTTATCTACCCCATCTAACAGGTAAAAATCACAGTCAATCAACGCCTTGATTAGCCTAAAATAATCGTTTAAAAAACAGTCTTTTTTGCTGTCAAAACTAAGCCTAGTTGCAATAGGCATCAAATAATTTTTTTTAAATAATTTTTGATAAAACAAAAACATCTCTTTGTTTAGCTGTTCTAACTGTAGTTTGTAAGCAATATTTTTAGGCAAAAAATAAGGCAATTTTTCTCTTTTATTTTGCTTCAAATTGATGCAATAAATGATGTTTAAGACCTGTTCAAATTGGCTCTTAAAACACGATTTTTTATCAAATTTTAGCACTTCTACATTGCTAAAATTGGCTTGTTTTTGGTAATATTCTCGTGCCATTTTTTCAAAAATTTTGTTGTCTAACAGCTCGTATCCGTCTTGATATTGCATAAATTTTTACCTACTTTTTTTTGGTAATGTATATGCAAATTTGTCACATTTTGTTAAAAAAAACACCTTAGAATAAGGTGCTTTTTTGTTTAGTAATTTATTGCAATCTTTGGCAAATCTTCAAATAATTTATATATAACATCAAATGTCTTTGGAGAACATAGATGCAAACAACCATAACTGGTCTCGTCAAAATAGTTGGTACGATACTCGTCAATACTAATAAGCATTGTTAGTGGGTCGTACATATATATACGGTCTACGTGGTGCCATACTTCGTCAAAAGGTTTTGGCTCAAAAGTTTTGTAAGTAGTAAAGTTTTTGTAGAACCACTCTACAGTATATTTTTCTTCGGCTTTGCCTACTAAGATATTGTCATAGTGTTGTTTTAAGCCTTCTTTTTGAAT
>JAZUPV010000103.1:0-6713 GCA_045605365.1 Clostridia bacterium | reverse complement strand
TGTACGTGGACTTTTACAAGTTGCAAGTCGCCTATACAAACAACAGAGTCACCTATTTCGCAAAGTCTTTCTCTAAGTTTATCAATATCGCTCTCGGTAGTCTTTTTGTGCATATTGATAACCATATATTCTGTACAGTAAGCAAATTCTATTTCGCTAATGTCTGTAAGATTTGCGTGGAAGTTTCTAATTTTTTCATAAGTAAGAGCTGTGTCGTTGAAGTTAAGCTCGATAGTGTCGTCATTAGTAAGAACTTTGTAAAAACCAGTAAAGATGACAAGTAGACCTCTACCACCAGCGTCAACAACTCCTGCTTTTTTAAGAACAGGTAGCATTTCTGGTGTTTGTTGAAGAACTTCTTCACCTTTGTCAAGAACAACTTTTAAGAATTGTTCAAAATCTGAATGCTTTTTGCAAGCTGACATAGCAGCTTCTGCCATACCCTTAACAACTGTAAGGATAGTGCCTTCTTTTGGTTTTGTAACGGCTTTGTATGCTAGGTCACAACCTTCTTTAATAGCTTTTGCAAAGTTTTTAGTTGTGATTTCTTCTCCACATTGTACGACAACTGTAGCCATACCTTTCAAAATTTGAGAAAGGATAACACCTGAGTTGCCTCTAGCACCCCTAAGGGCACCTTTTGTTAATGCCTCACCTAGAGCATCTAGGTTGTTGTTGGCACAGTCATTTATTTCTTTTGTTGCTGACTTAAAAGTCATTGACATATTTGTACCTGTATCACCGTCTGGTACAGGGAAGACGTTTAGAGCGTCTACGAATTTTTTGTTATCTTCTAAAAGGTTAGCAGCGCCCAAAATCATCTTTCTGAACATTGCCCCATTAATATTTTTTTGCACTTTTTACTCCTCTGGCAGTGATTGCCTTATATTATACTCTAACCCCTATAACCCTAACGTTAACGGCATCAACAATCATACCAGTGAATTTTTCTACATTATATTTAACTGTCTTTTTTAGACTCTCAGCAACTGCGTTGATAGAAACGCCATACTTTAAGATGACGAACAAATCGATAGTTATTCTGTTGCCTTGAGTTAATATCTTAATACCGCGGTTAAGTGGTTGTTTTTTAAATAGTTCTGGGAAACTGTCAGTGGCAGTTTTTGACACAAGGTCAACAACACCATAACAGTCCAAAGCAGTATAAGCCGCAACAACTGCGATTGCTTCGTCTGTAATTGTTATATTTCCATAGACATTTGATGTTTTAACAGCCATTGAAATTTCCTTTTATTGTGTTATTTTAACAAATTAATATTACTATAATATATAAATTAATGCAACCATTTTTGACAAAGTTTTTTTTACAAACAAAAAACTCAAAGTAAAAACTTTGAGTTTAAGTATATTAAGACAACTTTATGTAGTTTTTTCTAAAAACCGCCCTTAATAGCAATGATAACAACTTGGGCGATTTGAAACAGTATATCTTCAACAGACAGCCCCTCCCTTTGGTAAATATAGCAAGTTTACTTACTAAATAATATGCCAAAAGGTGCGGTTTTGTTACACGTTTTTGATAGTTTGAACGGCTGCATTTAGGTCTTTGTGTTTGTATAGATAACTACCCATAACAACCATATCATAGCCAAGAGAGACTACTTTGTCTATGTTGGTTTCGTTGACGCCACCGTCTATTTCGATCAAGATGTCGTTGACGCCAAGTTTTTTGTAAAAGGTCCTTAATTGTTTGATTTTGTTAAGGCATTCTGGGATAAGTTTTTGACCACTTTGACCTGGATAAACGCTCATAACTACTACAAATTGACAGTATGGCAATATAGCTTCGACATCTTTGACTTGAGTGTCAGGGTTGATTACAAGCCCTGCTCTAGCTCCTTTTTTGTAGATAAATTGAAGGGCTTTTATAAGGACTTTTTTGTCCATATATGCTTCGTAATGAATAGCCAAAGTAAAAGGTTTTAGTCTTAAAAATCTTCTTAGGTAACATTTGCTTGGTTTAGAAACCATAAGATGCACGTCTAGTGGCAAGGTGGCTTCTTTTTTGATTTGTTTAGCTAACGCTGGGCTACAGCTAAAATTAGGCACAAATTTGCCGTCCATAACGTCGCAGTGGATATAATCTGCGTCGCAGTTGTTTACCTTATGAATATAGTTGAATAAGTCATCAATTTTTGGTGGATTGGTTGATACTGATAGTTTAAATTTTGCCATATCTTTTTACCTTCTTTAATTCTTCATAAATTTTTAGATATCTGTCATATCTATCTGGGTCTATATTGCCATCTTTTACAGCACGTTTTATAGCGCAGTCTTGGGTGCTTTCTTTAGTGTGAGAACAACCCGTGTATTTGCATTTGAACTCACTAAAATCTGGATAAAAATAAGATAAATTGTCGTGAGTGATTTCGTTAATATTAAGCATACTAAAGCCCGGCGTATCACATAGATAGGTGTTATCTCCTATGTCATACATTTGGGTATGACGGGTGGTGTTTTTGCCACGGTTTGTTTTGCGACTAAGATCGCCAGTTTTGGCAAATTCTCCGCCGGTAAGAGCGTTTAGCAAGGTTGACTTGCCTACCGCAGATTGACCTGCTAGAGCGTTGATTTTGCCTTGCATTAGGGCTATAAGTGGCTCTAAATTATGTTTGTTTTTTGCGGATATTGTGACAATATCTAATACAACTTGATCATAGTAAGAATGAATTTTTGCCAAATCTTGCTCTGTGATAAGGTCTGACTTGTTGATACAGATAATTGGCTTAATGTCGGTATTCATACACATCAAGACAAGTTTGTCTATAAGTACATAGTCTGGCTGTGGCTCGGTCGCAAAAACGATAATAAGATTGTCTACGTTGGCTATTGGCGGACGAACTAGAGAGTTGTGTCTAGGCTCTACCTTGGTTATACAACCAAAGTTAGATTTTAAGATATCAAACTCTACCTTGTCACCTACCAAAACTTTGCCATCTTGCTTAAGTTTGCCTTGAGCTAAACAGTCAAAATCGCCTTGGTCACTACGCACAGTAAAGCTATTGGATATGTTTTTTATAACTAAACCTTTGATAGTTGTTTTCTCCTTAAAACTTAGAAAGTACCGCATAAAAACAGCACAATTTTGTTGTCAAAAATATTATAACACAAATGCAATAAAGTGTATATATTTTTTTTATAAATAAACAAAAAAAACCTATCAAAAGATAGGTTAAAATAGTTAGTTTTTGTTATTTTTGATAAAGTTACGTCGTAGTTGACCGCAAGCGCCATCTACGTCATCACCCATTGTACGACGAGTTGTGGCACTTATGCCAAGGCTATTTAGGGTCTCGACAAACTTGTACACGTCACCTTTTGGGCAAGTTTTGTAAGGTTTTTCTTTAACTTCGTTAAGGTTGATAATGTTGACGTGGCAGACACAACCTTTTAGCAATTTGGCAAGCTCTCTAGCACAGTCTAAGCTATCGTTGATGCCGTGTATCATAGTGTACTCTATAATAAATCTACGACCTGTTTTTTTGAAATAATATTTGCAAGCGTCGATGACGTCTTTTATCTTATATCTTAGGCTTATTGGCATAATTTGGTTGCGGATAGTGTCGTTGCTTGCGTGTAAAGATATACATAAATTAACTTCGTGACCAAGGTCTGCAAGGTCTTTTATTTTGTCAACTAGACCGCAAGTACTGATAGATATGTTGCGTTCGCTAATGTTGATACCTTTTGGGTGGTTGACTAGTTTGAAAAATTGTACAACATTGTCAAAGTTGTCTAGTGGCTCCCCACTACCCATAAGGACAATATTGGTTATTTGGCGGTTGTTGACATTGCCGCCTAGTAATTTGTTGATATATATTGCTTGAGCCAAAATCTCACCACTAGACAGGTTACGAACCAACCCATCTATGCCAGAAGCACAAAACTTGCAGCCCATACGACAACCAACTTGAGTAGATATACAGATGGTTTTGCCGTGTTTGTACTGCATAACAACGCCTTCGATAACGTTGCCATCGTGTAGTTTGTAGATGTTTTTTATAGTGCCGTCAGCAGAAATTTTTTGTTCTACTACTTGCAATATATCGTCTACAATGTAATTTTGTCTAAAGTAATCTTTGACGGTTTTTGGCACGTTGATTTGGTCAAGGGTTTTACCAAGATGCAAAGCATAAAACAGCTGCTCGGCTCTATATTTTGGCTGTTCTAATTGTTGCATAATAGCGGTTATTTGGTCTAAATCTAAACTTAAAATATCTATCATTGTTTTATCATCCTTGAAACAAAAAATCCGTCTATATCGCTGATATGTGGGTATGTAGATATACCATAATCATCTTTTATGTAGTTGACGTTTTCAAAGTCTTTTAGTTCTACCTTAAACTCAGGGTGATTAGACAAAAATGCTTGGATAATGTTTTGGTTTTCGTCCTTGGTGATAGTACAAGTACTATAAATAAGCTGCCCACCTGGTCTAACATAATTAGAGCAAGTATCAATAATTTTTGCTTGAATTTGTGCAAGATCAAGTATATCTTGTGGCTTTTTGTTAAGTAAGATATCTGGTTTGCTACTAACTACACCTAAGCCAGAACAAGGCACGTCGCAGACTACAATGTCATATTTTTCGACAAGGGATTTGTCTAAGATTGTTGCGTCATAGACTTTGGTTGTGATATTGGTTATGCCTTGACCTTCAGCATATTTGTTGACAAGGGCGACTCTGTGTGGGTGGATATCCCAACTGTCTACACTGCCATTGTTGTTGAGCATAGCTAGATATACGCTCTTGCCACCAGGGGCTGCACAACAATCTAGTATTTTGTCGCCATCATTGATAGTAGCCATACGGCACACCATCATACTACCTAAGTTTTGTATAGTGTACATACCGAGTAATTTTTTTATATTGATAAGTTTTTGAAAATCTACAGAAAGTGCATCATCAAAGAAAGTTTCTTGATAATCTACCCCTGCATTTTTTAATAAAGATTTGAACAAGACAGTTTTTATCTTTGCATTGTTTACTCTAACAGTAGTTAGTGGTTTTAGTTTGTGAGAAAGCATCGCTTCTGCAAAGGCTAGGTCGTAGTCTTGCAAGAGCTTTTCTACAAACCAAACTGGCTTGCTAAAGTTAACCGAAAGATAATTAACTTTGTTAGATTTTGATGGTAGTTTATATTCGCCGTTAGATATCTTTTTTAAAACAGCATTGACAAGACCAGAAGCTGATGCTACTTTGTATTTTTTAGTTAGTTTGACACATTCGTTGACGACTGCGTAGTTAGGCAAGTTGTCCATATTTAGCAAACAGTATGTACCTATTTTTAGTATGATTTTTACTGGTAGGTCTTTGACCTTTTTTGCTAATTGGTCAATGATATACTGGTCTTTTATGTCTTCTTCTATAACGCCATAGACGATTTTTGTAACGATTGCTTTGTGCTCTTTTAGAGAAGAAACTTCTCTACTTAGAGCCAAAGTACTAAATGCTTTTTTAGAAAAGACATTGTGTAAAACTCTATAACAACTGTTAAGATAATCTACCATCAATTTATCTCCAAGTAATAATTAGTGTGTGTTTTTTGTACAAAAAGTTAAAATTTTTGTGCCAAGTGATTAAAATGCTATATTGTCGATTTTTCTACCACGAAGATAGTCACAACAATCCATAGCTTTGGTACCAGCCGACTGAATAATATCTAGACGCACTGCTCCGTCTTGTGTTTTTATAACAAGACCGTCTTTTGAATTGTTACAAACAACACTGCCACAAGGCAAGTCTTGGTCACAGTCAAGAGCGGTTGCTTTGTAGACTTTTAGACGCAAGTTTTGGTCTTTGTCAAGGTAGACAAAACTAACAGGCCAAGGGTTTAATCCCCTAACTAAGTTGACTATATCACGGCTAGTATTGTTAAAGTCTATAAGTCCACTATCTTTGTTTAGCATTGGGTAATATGACATTTGACTTTCGTCTTGTGGAGTAAAGGTTTCTTTGCCACTTTCAATTAGGTCAAGGGCTGTTAGCAAACATTCACAACCCAACACTGACAATCTATCAAATAGTTCACCAGCGGTTTCTTCTGCCCCGATTGTGATAGCTTTAGAATAAATCATATCGCCGGTATCCATACCAATATTGGTCTGCATTATTGTAACACCTGTTTGTTGTTCGCCTTTAATAATAGCCCATTGTATAGGGCTACTGCCACGATATTTTGGCAAAAGCGAAGCGTGTACATTGATAACACCGTATGGAGTAAGGTCTAAGACATTTTGTCTTAATATTTGACCATAAGCTGCTGTTATCATAATGTCTGCATTAAGTTGTTTTAGGTCGTCACATTGTTTGCTTATACGCTCTGGTTGAAAGACTGGTATGTTATGTTTTATAGCAAGTTCTTTTACAGGAGAAGCAATCAATTTTTGTCCACGACCGCTTGGTTTGTCTGGTTGAGTAACGACACCTACTACTTGGTATCTGCTATCAATCAATGCTTGCAAAATCGAACTAGAAAAGTCCGGTGTACCTAAAAATATAATCTTCAAGGGGTAAATCTCCTTATTATTTTTTGTTTGTTGGTTCTGCTTTGTCTACAAATAAGATACCGTCTAAGTGGTCGCACTCGTGACATAATGCACGAGCAAGAAAGCCTGTACCTTCGACCATAAATTCGTTGCCAAATCTATCATAGGCTTGTACTCTAGCACGGTTAGGACGGGTAACTTTG
>JAZUPV010000102.1:0-26524 GCA_045605365.1 Clostridia bacterium | reverse complement strand
TACGATTGCTTTTTTGTAATCGCTAGTTTTACCAACTGTTCTGCCGTTCTTAGTGTTTTGAGATTTTTCTTTACCTTTAACGATTAAGGTATTAACTTGTTTTACTTTAACTTTAAAAATTTCTTCTACCGCTTGTCTAATTTGAACTTTGTTAGCATCTTTAGCAACAACAAAAGTGTATTTTTTGTCAGCAATTGTAGCATAACTCTTTTCAGATAATAACGGTCTAATAATAATATCGTAGGCGTTCATTATTTATTTGCCTCCTCTATCTTTTTAACTGCGTCTTTTGTAACATAAACTTTGCTGCTTGCAACGATGTCATAAGTATTAACTAAGTCTGCAGTTGTAACGTTTACAAAAGGTATATTGTTAGTTGCTCTTAAGATTGTTTCGTCTTTTTCTGCAACAACAAAAGTAACGTTTTTGTCAATTTTGAAGTTGTTGATGATTGTCATAAATTCTTTTGTTTTAGCTTGAGCTAGTTTAACTTCGTCTAAAACTACAACTTCTTGTTCAGCAAGTTTAGCACTGATAGCACTCTTGAATGCTTGGCGTTTTGCTTGTTTGTTCATTTTTTGAGAGAAATCTCTTGGCTTTGGTGCAAATACAACGCCACCACCAGTCCATTGTGGACCTTTAGTTGAACCTTGTCTTGCTCTACCAGTACCTTTTTGTCTCCAAGGTTTTTTAGCGTGACCTCTTACTTCTGTACGAGTAAGTGCGCTTTTTGTACCTTGTCTTTGATTATTGTTATAAGCCACAACTGCTTGGTGGATAAGTGCTTCGTTGTACTCGCAACCAAACACGTCATCACTAAGGGTCATATTACCAACGACTTCTGCGGCCATATTGTATACTTTAACTTTTGGCATAATATATCACTCCTTACTTAATTAAGCCTTAACAGCCGATGTGATAGTAACTAAACCGTTTTTGCTTCCAGGAACAGCACCTTTGATTAAAAGTACGTTACGTTCTTTGTCAACTTTAACGATTTCCAAGTTTTGAATTGTAACTTGTTCGTTACCAAATTGGCCAGGCATTTTTTTGTTTTTGAATACTCTGCTTGGTGTTGAGTTTGCACTCATTGAACCAACTTCACGGTGAACAGGACCAGTACCGTGAGTCATTTTTAAACGGTGTGCGTTATGTCTTTTGATAACACCTGAGAAACCGTGACCTTTTGTGATGCCAGTAACATCAACAATGTCGCCTTCGCTAAATACGTCACAACTAACAACAGCACCAACTTCAAGTTCAGCCATATTGTCTGGTTGGATTTCACGAAGATATCTTGCTGCAGGAACACCTGCTTTTTTGAACACACCTGTTTGTGGTTTGTTAACTAATTTTTCTCTAATAGTACCAAAACCAACTACAAGGGCATCATAACCATCTTTTTCTTGTGTTTTCTTTTGGATAACTGTGCAAGGACCCGCTTCAACAACAGTAACTGGAATAACCATACCGCTTGTGGTGAATACTTGCGTCATACCCAATTTCTTACCTAAAATTGTCTTTTTCATTTTTCTTAATTCTCCCTAACGCAATATTATAACTTTATGTTAATATCAACACCAGCTGGAAGGTCTAACTTCATTAAAGAATCAAGTGCCTTTGCAGATGTGTAAATATCGATAACACGTTTGTGAGTACGCATTTCGAATTGTTCACGGCTGTCCTTATATTTGTGTGGAGCCCTGATGATTGTCACTACTTCTTTGTCAGTAGGTAGTGGAATAGGTCCAGCAATTTTTGAACCTGTCTTTTGTGCAGCCTCAATTATTCTAGATGCTGCTAAGTCGATTAAGTTGTGGTCATAAGACTGTAACTTAATTCTAATTTTTTGAGTTGCCATATTATAATTTTCCTCCTTAACCCAATCTAACCTTATGTCGCCTAAACATTTGATACACTTTACCGTGTGTATCGTACCGTGAAAGAAAATAAAAAAACTGTTTTTCAAGTTCTTATCTCCTGCGACCTTAGGGTTAGTCGCCTGATTTTAAACCAGACTTGTCCCCGCAAATTCTCCTCCTTATGTTGCTATAAGTGGTAACTTTGCGGTTCATCCCATATTCACAGCATTGATAGTATACATTAACTCAAGCAATAAGTCAACCCTTTTTTTTAACTTTTTTTGACCTTTTTTAACTTTATTTTTAACCCACAAAATATGCTAAAACGACCCCTTTTTAGACACAAAATATTCTATATTTTATACCCTGCAAAAAGCCTTATATATATAATAGGTTGCAGACAAAACAAAAAAGTGCCCTAATTTTAGGCACTTTCGTTTAGTTTTTTAAATATATTGTTTTTCCAGACTTTTTCTACAATGTCTTGTTTTAAATAAAAGTCTATAGCTTTTTGCTTAAAAGTTTCTACTTCTTCAGGTGAAATATCTCTATCTACCAATTTGGTTATATCTACCATATTGATAGAATACATCTCGTCAGTAAAGATACCGTTTAAGAAAGATATAAAGATACTGTTCTCTATTTCGTCACTAAAAATAGAGTTGCCTTGAGTGATTGTCTTGTTAACTGGCAAACCTAACATATCACATACAGTAGGATATATGTCATAAGTTGAGCAGAAAGTATCTACCTTTGCCCCAGCTAAGTTTTTGTTATATATCATAAATGGTATGCGATAAGCTTCTACTTCGTAATAAGCGTCTTTGGCAACATTTTTTAAATGACAGCTAAGGTCATCATAATAAGAGTTGTGATCTGCGTACATAACGATAGTTGTGTTATCAGCAAGACCTCTGTTGTCAAGTTCGGTTATTAGATAATTAAGCATATGGTCAAAATCAACCGCCCCAGCAAGATAATGTTGCAATGCAGATACTAGATATTTGCTATCAGGTATGGTGCAGTTGGTGTTTGCTTCAAGGTATGCAGTATAGTCGTCAAAGTTTTCTTCTACAAAATCTTTATAATAAAGATATACGTCATTGTCGTTTTGATAAGAACCGTGTGTAGAAAGCGAAGCAAACTGAGTATAAAATCTATCTACATCAGTAGGAGCAACATATTCTATGCAATCTTTGATAAACTGCTCGTCGCTCATCCAGTCGTTAAAGAAGTCTACTGGATTATCTTTGCCATACACTGTATCGATACAATGTATATTGTCAAAACCTAATTTGTCATAGGTAGTATTGCGGCAATAAAAGCTGCTAAGGTATGTATGAAGATAGTTTGATTCAAATGTTTGACCTTGAGATTCTGCATCTGCCCTTATCAAATTAGGCAAAGAATAAGGTGCTGACAAACCTTGGTCACGTTCGTACATAGTCAACATTTCTGTACGTGGCATATTGCCCAAGAAAGATATACCTTCACTTACGTTTGTTTTGTTTCTACCATAGAAGTTGTGAAAAGCAAGTCCTGATTGTTGCCAACTGCTGTTAGGTCCTGTATAAGTACCCTGTGACATAGCATATAGTGTTGGTGTATACATAGGGCTAATTGCATACCAGTCAAAACTCTCCATAAGGATCATAATGACATTGTTGTCTTCTAGAGATTTTGTCATATTAGACTCAAATCTATACCCTTCTCCAAGTTGAACTCTCTCTGTGGCAAGTTTTAATTCGTCACCGGCAAGTTTGTTTGGGTTGAATACAACGTTTACGATACTTTTGAAATAAAAACCAAAAGTACCAAACTTTTTGTAACTTTCTAATTTTAGATATAGGTTGCTTTGCAAATAGACGTCGCTATCTACAATATATGTAGGACTAGATACAGGTGCGTCTTTTAAAGATGCTAGGCTAACAGAATATAGCCCAAAACCAAAAGATTGACCTATAAAGTATATAGCTAATAAAAATGCTACTTTAAAAAATTTGTTAATACGTCTTACTGCTACGACGTTTTTTGTAACCATAACGCCAGCAAATATAGACAATGCCATAAGAATAATGTTGGTAAACAAATTAAGAAAGTCTATAAAACTTAGTGAAAAGGCTGTTGCTGCTTCTGCCCCTAGCAAAAGCATATCAAAACTTAGTATATCACCAAAAACTTTGTACAAAGTAATATTGGCGATATTAAGTATAAATTGCAAACCTAAGAAGAAATACATAACACTGTTTTTTGCAGCGTTGCCGGGCAATATAAATATAGTAAAAGCAATGATAAGTATTATAGCAAAGTCAAACAAAAAGTATTCTGGCAAAAAGCCAAAGCCAAGCCAAGCAAATTGCACAACTTCAAATAACAAACTAAACACAACATATATAAGCGAAAACAAATATGAGTTTAGCTCGATAGAACTTGTTGTGACTTTTGTACTAGTCATTTATATTACCTCCTTCTTCTGTATATGTAAAAGTTTAAAAAATTGTTATATATAATATATAGGTTGTAAGATACTATTTTTTGCAAGAACGTTTGCAAGTTTTTGCAGGTTTATTTTCTACTAGGTCTTTTTCTAATTGACTCATCATAAACTCAACATCTACACCGTGAGCATTGGCAGCTTGTTCTACAGTCTCCATTTGGCTCATTGGGCAACCAAAACAGTGTAGTCCAAAACCTGACAAAACTTCTTGTGCGTTAGAATATTTATTTAAAATTTCTCCAACTGTCATATCTTTATTAACTTTCATAATAATCTCCTAAAAAATAATTTTTGCAAAAATAACTTTATCACAATCTCACTTTTATTTCAACTAATTTAGCTTACTACCACACAATTTGCAAAATCTCGCATCACCTTGGTTTTGTATACCACAGGCTTTGCAGATGATAGTTTCGGATACGTTTGCTCCGCAATTAGAACAAAATCTCGCATCAAGTGCCATACTCTGTGCACATACTGGACACACCTTGACGCCTTTTGGTATAGACTTGTCTTGAGATTCGTTTTGCGACTGGGTAGTTTTGGTAGAGTCTTGAGTAGATTTTTTTGGCTTTTCTGGTTTTGGTCTATTTTCACCAAAAACAAAGTCTTTTATATCTTCTATCTTATTTTCTCTCTCGACATATTCTTTTACAGACAAGGTCTCTTGCTGTTTGACTATCTTGTCGTTAGAGTTTAATAAGTTGATACCGTCATTGTCTACTACGCTATCTACTTTTGCGATATTAGCATTAAGTATAGGTTCTTGTGGTTGCAAAGTTTGTACTGGCGGCTCCATAGTTTGAACAGGTGGTTCGCTACTTTGAGCTTGAGTGCCAAATATATTTGGGGCTGGTTGACTTGTTTCTACCCCTTGAGAAGCAGAACTAAACTGTTTGCTATATGCTTCGTATATTTCTTGAGCAGACTGTGGCTTAGGTTGTTCTACTTCACCATAGCCCAAGTTGATTACGTCATCGGTATTAACCTTAGCTTCGTTTTCTCCCCTAGCCATAACAGGTACAGGCTGTTCTACACTGTCGGCTTGTTCTTTAGGATTGGTGTTTGTTGTTGCAAAATCATCAAACTTAACTTCTTCTACAACAATGCTAGATGGTTGATAATTTTTTGGCAAGACAACTTTGGTTATCTTTAGGTCACTTAAGATGCAGCCATACTCGTCAAGTTTTTTGTTTATTTTTTCAGTTAACATTTCTAGCAAACTTGCGTTGCTTTCTTGAAAGTCTTTTAGTTTTAGTTTTTCTTTGTTGGCAACTTGGTTGATAACATAACCAATAATTGCAGAAAGTTCTTTTATAGCGACGCCGTTTTTTAGACAGTCATAATCATTGCGCAACCCCGCAACAAGCTTGGTTGGACTGTCTGTTTTTAGGGTATAAGAGCCATAAACCTTGACCTTAACTCTTTTATCACCGTCGTATGTAGCGACCTTATAAGGCGTTTTAAATAGGTTGTCAGCGATAGGTTTCATATTGACAAAATAAATATCTGCCTGCACGCTCTTTGGTGCGATAAGACCTTTTTTGGTCTTGACAGCTTTTGCAAAACGCATAAGTCTAGGCAAGTCTCTATCGTTAACTTTATATTTGCCAGTTGACAAAATATCACACATATCATCATAGTGCATAATGATACAATAATAGTTTTCTTCAACCATTAGTTCAGAATTAAGTTTTAATTCATTATTTTTCAAAACACACATATCGATTAGTTCGTTTTCGTTAGTGTCATCAGCAGCGATAGGTTTTGAAAATAACTTTTTTAAAAGACCAAACATATATTTTATCCTTACAAAAGCATACTACTTGATTTTATAATAAAAGTGTATCACAAAATATTTTTTTGGTAAAACAATTTTGTGATAGTTAACAAAAATATCTTAACTTACCCTACAAAAAAAATAATTAGTTTAATAAAATCAAAAGGTACAACATATATATTTATCATAACCAGGAGGTACAAATGTACAAAGTCACCGATATTATTTCTAAACCAGTAATCAACCTATACAACGGAGCTTGCGAAGGTACAGTAAAAAATATATGCTTTGACCCATCTCTCAAAAAAGCCCAAAGCCTTATTTTGTTTAACGATAGCGAAGACGAAGAAGTCTTGCTTGATATAACAAAAGTCTTTAGTCTTGGAGAAAGCGCCATCACAATAAAAAACAACAATGGTATCACGCCGCTTATCTTTGCTCAAAAGGTAAAATACAACAACCCTATCAACAACACAGTATACAACCTAGAGGGCGACTGCCTTGGCAAAGTAAGTGATCTAACCCTTAACCAAAACTTTAAAATAGAAGAAATAATAGTATCTAACAATACATACAGTTCAAAAAGTGTAGTTAGTTATAACCACGACAACTTAATAATCAATAGCAGTGGCATAAAATTTGCTAAAGAAAGTTGTCGACCAAAATCAACCAAAATAAAAACTAACAATCTTGTGACCATTATGCCCAAGATAACCTTGCCAAAAATTGAACCACCAAAAATAGAGAGCGATATACCTACCCCACAAAAAACTAATTATGTAATCAGTACCAACCCACTACCTGACAGAGTTGTCAGCAACCAAAACTTTTTGATCGGTAGAAAAGCTCTAAAGACCGTATACGGTATCAATAACGAGATAATTATCAAAAAAGACAGTATCATCACTGACAAAATTATTCAAAACGCAAAAACACATAACAAACTAATAGAACTTGCAGTATTTAGCAAAACAAAAGAAAACGTCAAATAGATAATTAAAAAACAACACAACAAAATAAAAAAACACCAAATTTAACTTTGGTGTTTTTGTTTTTATTAGTCATTTAAAGAATTTAGCAAATCTTCCATTTCGCTATTGATATCATCAATATCATCTGAACCACCAGATTTTTTAGCGGCTGGTTTTGGTGCAGTTGATTTTGATAGAGTCTTTTTAGGAGCGGCAGAAGTTTTTGTTAAAGTTTTCTTAGGAGCAGCAGCTGTTGGCTTTGCAGCAGGTGTTGGTGCTGGAGCTGGCTCTTCTTCTTCAACTTCTGGTTCTGGCTCAGGCTCTGGAGCAGGTGCTGGAGCTGGGGCTGGTTTTACATCAGGTATTTGTACAGATGCTTCTGGTTTTTGACCGCCATCTTCGTCGTCACCGTCGTTGTCAATTTTTGAAATTGTATTGTTGATTTGATTTTCAAATTCTTGTTTTTGTTTGAACAAGTTAGCGTTTTCTTCTTCGATTTTCTTTTGGATATCGTTAAGCTCGTCTTGAGATGGAGTTGCTACTTCTAGTGTAGCAGGAGCTACAGGAGCTTGTGGCATTACTGGAGCAGCTGGTGTTGGTGCAACAAATGTAGGTTGTGCTGGTACTGCATCTGGTATTACCATTTCTTTTTGTTCTTCCATATCAAATACTGATTTTGCTTTGACATCTTCTATCTTATCGTTAGGAGCACCAGTTTGGTCATATAATGTATCTGGTATAGACTCTTGTTCGTTGTCGTATAGACCTTTATCTTCAACTGACTTGTCAGCTTTAAGTTCGATATTGTCTATCAAGCTTAGTACGTCAAGTTTGTCAGTTTGGAAGGTTTTTAACAATTCTTTAAGTTCGTCATTTTCTACTGACAACTTTTCTAGTTTAGCAGCAGTTGCTTTTTGAGCGGCGTCTGCCAATTTTTTGTACATAATGTTAGCGTAGTTTTTAAACTCTAACAACATAGCAGCTTCTACAGCTACACGTTTTTCTTCAATTTCTTCTTTACGTTTTGCAACTTGTGCATCTAGAGAAGCTTGTTCTTCTTTAAACTTAGCTGCTGCTTCGTCGCTATCTTTTTCTAATTGTTGTTGTTTTTTGATTTCGTCAGCTAATTGCTTTCTGATATAGTTGCTTTCAATTCTGTTTGTAGATTGCTCTTGTTGAGCTTTTAAGCTCTCCATATTTTCTCTACTAGCTTGCAACTTTCTTTGATAGTCTTTTTCTGTAGCGTCATAGTTTTTGGCAAAACTTTCTTTTTCAGATTCTATCTGACCGCATTCACTTAACAAACGTCTACGGTTACCGATATATGTTTCGCATTCTTTCATAGCTCTTTCTAGAACTAGTGAACCATTGATGCCAAGTTCTTCAAAGTTGTAAGACTCTGTCTCTACAGCATTTTGTCTTGCTTTTTCTAATTCTTGTTGTTCTAAGAAAGCACGTTTTTCTAAGTATTGTTGAAGGATAGGTATACCATCTTTAATTTCTTTTTTAGTAAACAAGATTTCGTAGTCAACGTATGCTGGTAAAGTTGTAACTGCACGGTTTAGGTTTTGTTCGAAAATGTGGAAGTTTTCGTACAAGTCAGCGTGGATTGCGTTTTTCCAGCTGCGTACAATCAAAATAAATATTGCACTTATTAAGAAAGTAATAGCAGGGATAAGCAATGCTTGGAAAAGACTTAACAAAACAGAAGTTTCGTTAGCTACACACAAACCAAATAGCAAACCAACAAAACATACAAGCCCAGTGAACAAAACAAAGTTGTTCATATTTCTTTCAATCAAACTTGTTCTTAGTGGTTTTTCTACACAAGTGTCAAGGTTGATATATTTGGTAGGTACGTCTTCTCTGTTTAACATAAACATTTGCCAACGGTTACGCAAGATACGTGGAACTTTTTTCATTCTTGCGTTAAACTCAACCAAGTTCTCGTCGTTGATAAATGGTTGTTTAGAAAAATATTTGTTAAATTTGTCTATGCTCTTTAAGATTCTTGTTTCATAAGAACTTCTGATACTTTGAATAATTACAATGATAGCAAGCAAGATTAAACCTAAACAAATGATAGCTGTATATTGCATACCAAGTTGTTGAGCGGCAAATCTAACGCCATCTGCGACTACTTCAAATATGTCCATAATTTTCTCCTTAGCCTTTTTTATGTTGTTAGTATAACACAAAAAAAAGATATTTACTAATAAATAAATATCAATTTTTTACTTTTTTTTAAAAAACTTGTACCAATTGGTCGTGATAAAAACTATAAATATACACTTTGTCTATGTTTTTGCCACTAGCCTGCTCCGCCGCCATACGATACAGAGACATTTGAAAGTGGTATTTGTCGACCAACTGTTCAGGTTTTTCTGTGCGAGTTGTCTTATAATCTACTATTATGTTTTGCTCCCCTACTACCATAAGGTCAATAACACCTTGCAACAAAACTTTGTCTGTTAGGCTGCTACTTGGTAGGACTTGATTGTATGGGACATACATCATAAATTGCTTTTCTCTAAGTTCTTCGCCACAAGTTATACCTTTTAGGTTGTTTATAGCTGACAAGATTTTTTTAGCAGAAACTTTTTGCAAATATTCTGGTAGATAAATATTGTTATCTATCATACTTTGTATTGCGTCTTTTACTTGTTGTAAAGTTTGTAGATTAAAATCTATGTGCTGCATAACTGTATGATATGCTGTACCGAGTTTAGCATAGTCAATATCTTGAGAACTATCGTGCTCTGCAAGTTTGAATAGTTTTGGTTGCAAGTTAATACTCTCGTATTCGTCTTGCAAACTCATAAGTGATGTTACTGAGTTCTTTTGGGCGATAGTAGTAGAAAGTTGATTGTCATAAGGCTTGTCAAGATAATCTTGTATTTGTTTGTACAAGTCTTTGTCAATGACATCGGTGTCAAACTCTTTGATGTTGCTTTCTATATACTGCGCTTGAATATTGGTATCAAACACATTAACTTCTACAGGCAAGGTGTTTGGTCTAGAAATAAAATGTGTATTGCCGTTTTTGATAGCGGCGATTGAGTTGTGGTCAAGCCCTGCCAATATCCACTCGATATAACTATCTGCGTGTCTTATGTCAAATTCTGTTGGATCTTCTACCAAAGTTTTTGGTTGAATTTTGCCAACTATGTATAGGTGGTTTTTTGCACGTGACAAAGCTACATACAATAGTCGAGTTTCTTCTAAAAGTTCGCTTTGTCTAATGTGCAAAGTTATAGCTCTTTTTGCCCAGGTATCATAAGACGCTCTTAACTTTGTGTCATAGTAGTTGACACCCAAACCTAGAGCTTTGTTTTTAACTAAGTCTTGTTTTGTGGTTAGTTTAGAAAAACCTTCTCCACAACCTACTAAGAAAACAATATTATACTCCAACCCTTTGCTAGAGTGTATGGTGTCTAGTTTGACACAGTTTTCGTTAGCGACGATACTGGTTGACTTTTTACTATCTTTTAGGTAAGTATCTACATAATTTAGATAACCTATCAAATTGTGATTGTAACTAGAACCAGCAAAGCTAGTGATATAGTTGTTGATAACACTATATCTATCTCTACCACTAGGCAATGCTAGATAATAGTTTAAGATGTTGTATTTGTTGTCAAGCTTTAGCAATAGTTGATAAATAGACAAAAACTTGCTTTCAAAATGCAACTTTTCAAAATAGTCAAAAAACTCTTTTAGTTTTATTGCAAGGTCGTCGCTTGCTTCAAGATAATTTTTGCACGCTTGATAAAAAGTTGGAGCTTGAGTGTATTGTCTTATTGTGATAAGGTCTTGACAATCAAACCCCACAATGTCATGAGCCAAAACTGTCGCAAGGGCGATATCGTCGTTGAGATTGTTGACAAGTTTTAACAATGACAACACCATCAACACGTCTGGGTCTTCAAACATACTTTCTTGCAAACTTGCAGAAATAGGTATGTTATATTTGCCTAGCATTGTGGCAAATTCTTTTAGTATAGTACGTGTACGACAAAGAATAGTTATGTCTTTGTACTCGATTGGTTTAGATTGTTTTTTCTTAGCGTCGTATATTTGGTAATTGTTGTTTGGGTCAACAAGTTCTGTTATTTTTGTTGCGACAAATTGTGCTTCTGCTTGTTTTGTAGACACAGTCTTGTCAACTTGTTGTGATATATCATACAAGCCTTGAGCTAGTTGGTCTTCTTTTTCTTGTTCGATAGCAAGATTGATAGAAACTTCTGGCAAGGTATTGACTTTTAGATATTCTGCTTTGCCATTAAAAGAACTTTTGTTTTTGTAATCTACCCCACCAAAATCTTCTGTCATAACCTTGTTAAAAATTTGGTTAATAAACTCAAGTATAAGCGGGTTGCTTCTAAAGTTTTCGTTAAGATTGACAACTTCACCCAAAGATGGGTTTTGCTCGTACTTTAACTTTTTGTCAATAAAAATTTGTGGGCTACTATTTCTAAAAGCATAGATGCTTTGTTTAATGTCGCCTACCATTATCAAGTTTTTGCCATTGGTTAACAAGTTCAAAATCTTTTCTTGAATATTATTGATATCTTGATACTCGTCGATGTAGATATATTTGTATTTGTCTACAAGAGCTTTTTGCAAGGTTGGATTTGATAAAAGTTTTAGAGCGTATTTTTCTAAGTCGTTAAAGTCTAAAACTTTTAATGATTGTTTGTGTTTGATAAATTGCTTTTCAAACTTTAGCGTAAGTTCAACAAACTTGTCTATAACTTTGCCGGCTAGTTGCAAGTTGTTGATATTGTCTTGCAAGTTGTCAAGACAGTATAGTTTTTTTATGTTATCTTTAGTGTCACCAAAGTTGCTCCATAGATAAGAACACTCTTCAATAAGCTTGGCATCTTCAGTTTTTATTCTACCAAAGCCACCTGACAGGCTATAGACAGTTTTCATATTTTCAAAATTTGTTTTAAAGTCATTGTCAATGCTGATAACTTTTAAACCTTCTACAATATTGCTAAGCATGGTAGTTGTTTTAGGTTGGTTAAGACCTTGAGCGACAAGCAATTTTTCGCCAAAACGTTTTTTGAAATATTCTATATCTCGGCAGACCTTTTTGTTGATCAAAAGTGTCGCTGGGTTAACATTAAGATCAGTGTTGTAACAGCTATTGGCGATATTGTTTAAGAAGTTTTCTCTGTCGTCTTCGGTCTGCAAAAACTCATAAAAAGACAAGATGTTTTCTTTTAAATTACTATCGCTTCTGCCACGATAAAAAACTTCGGTTAAACTCTCAAAAGCACTATCGTATTGTTTGGCTTCGTCTTGCAATAATTGTTGTAATATTTGGGCTTTTATAAAACTAGCGTCATTGTCGTCAATAATGCCGAACGCTGGGTCGACGTCAATTTCGTAAAAGTATTGTTTGATTATCTTTTGACAAAAGCTATGTAATGTACATATGTCACTATTATAAAGACTTTCAAGCTCTTTTGCGACTAGTGGGTCGGCAGCATAATCACTAAGTTTATCAAGCAATCTTTGTTTCATCTCGGCAGATGCACTCTCAGTAAAAGTCACTATCAATAACTGTGACAAAGATGCTTCTTTTTGTTTTATTTGTTCTACGGCTTTTTGAACCAAAACCGTGGTCTTGCCACTACCCGCACCAGCTGAAACAAGTAAGTTATTTTTGTTACTTTTTAACACCTGTTGTTGAGAAGGTGTATAAGGTGTTTTGCTATTGTCCATCTGTCTCCTCCTCAAAACTTTTTGTTGTTACTTTTGCTTTGACTTGTCTTATGCTGTTGTTGAGTCTTTCGTCAAATCGACATAGCCCACGATAATCACAGTAGTCGCACGCACAGTGAGAACCTAACTTGAGTGGGCTAACATTGATGTTGCCGTCTTTGATACTTTTGACAGCAGTTTTTAACATCTCAATAGCATAATCAGCAAAGCGCTCTAGGTCTTGTTCTGTCAATAATTTAGAATAATGACTAAAGACATACTGCTGGTCTTTGGTTGGTTTGTTACGTTTGATGTCAACGATATTGCTCTCCATACCATCTACCAAATTGTCGTCGCTAGCAAGGATAACATTTTCTTGATTTAGTGTATAACCTTTTAGCTGATAGATATTGCTAAAGTCATCATTGTCTTTTTGGTATTTGCTACTTACTGGTAGATAATATACGCCAGCAGGTTTTAATTTTAGATTTTTTGCGACAACTTTTTGATAAACATATAGCTGCAACTTTTTGCCATAGTATAGTTGGCTAAAGCTTGCGTCACAGTTGCCTGTTTTGTAGTCGATAATTCTAAAGTAATCTTCAAAAGTATCTATACGGTCTACCGCACCGACAAGTTTTAGTTTTAGACCGTCTACGTCTATGGTCAAAGATTTTATTTTGCCATCATCTGCAAAACGCACTTCTGTATAGATAGGCTTAAACTTGGTATGAGCATCTTGATAAGCGATAGCTTCGCATAGTCTTGAAGCTTCTTTTTTTAGAGAAACAAGTTGCATTTTGTTTTGAAGGTCGTTTTTTATATGGATATATTCTGGTGTTGACAAAATCTGCTCAAATAATTTATCACTTGTTTGTTGTATGTCTATAGTATTATTTTTTGAATATATATCTACAAATCTCTTTGCAAGCAAGTGCAAAATATTACCTACGTTAAGATTGTCTATTCTGCCTATTTGTTTTTGTTTTAGTTTTAGACCGTAGTCTACAAAATGTTTAAACGGACATTCATAAAACCTTTCTATTTGAGAAACGCTCAATGTGTTGTTGACAAAGAATAGGTTTTTCTTAAGTGCACGGTTAGAATTGTCGTAGTTTAGATATTTGACATATTTTTGTTGTGGGTCAACAACATTTAGTAGGGTACTGATTTGGTCTTCGTAACTAAAGCGATAACCGTCAGTTATTTGTCTTAAAAAGTCTAATAGTTTGGTTGTTGCGTTGTTATATGTTGCTAGGTTTTGGACAAAGGTCTCTTGGTTGTAGTCGTTTTTGTAAATGTCTAATGGCAAATACTCTCCCCTATGCTCTACCAAAAACATTTTTCTTATTTGGTCAACCCAACTAGCACCTGTTACTTTATTGACACCGCTTTTTAGGTGATAACTAAGTATTAGTTGTTGGGTTGGGATTAATAATAAGTTAAACAACTTAAACCTTTCTCTTTGGTTGATTGTTTTTATGCTTGGTTCTATCTGGTATCTTACGGCAAGTTCTTCAATTTCGTTGTCAGTAATAATACCACAGTCTTGCTTGTAATGTGGCAAGTCGTTTTCGTTGGCACCACATACAAACATAATAGGTGTTCTGTCATATAGACTTTTGCTTGCGTCCCCTACAAAAACACTGTCACAAGCAAGTGGTGTTGTAGATAGATTGATGCTTCTTAGTCCGCAGTTTAGTATATCTACAAAGTCTTGCCCAGACATAACTACTTCGCCTAATATTTGGTCTAAACCATCTAGTGTTTGGCTAAGAGATGGCAACAACTGTGGTAATAGCTTGTATTGTTGCAAATCTACCTGTTCAAAATACTTGATAAGGTTTTCAATTTTTGTCTCAAGGTCAAAATAAGTTACGATATCTCGTATTGCTTGAGTAAAATCTTTGACCTTGTTGTCAGTCTTTATAAGATTGTGAAAGTTGGTTATACCACCCAAGACATAGTTTCTTATTTCGTTATATTGTTCAAAAAACTCGTCTTCTTGGGCAAATTGCAAATCTTTTAAAAAGACGCTACCTTGTATAGAATATTTGTTAACAAAATCTTCAAAGGTGTTTTCGTCAAAGTTTTCACCGACAAAGATATTTTTTACAAAAGACACAATGTCGGCTTTGTTATAATAATAGTTGTTTAGGTCAAATATAGTCTTAAAAAAACTATATACTATAGTTTGGCTATAGTCTATTGACTTATCCAAATAATAACTAATACCAAACTTGTCAAAAACTTTTGACACAATGTCTGCGTTGTTGTCAAGACCTACTATAGCTAGGCTAAAATCTCTATATTTATAATTGTTAGTTTTTGTCCCTGCAACTATTTTTGTAGCGACTCTTTCTAGTTCGTCTTCGATAGTGGTATGTTCAAAAATCTCTATATTGCTATTTTTTATCTTTAGTGTTTGTGGTTTGTAACTAAACAAGTTGTTTTCTATATGTTTAAACTGCCCTGTTGTACCACTAGAGCAAGTATAAAAGTTTGGTTTGATGTTTAGATTGTTTGCCATACCAACAATAGTGTTGTACATATCATTTAGATATATATGACTGTTGATGGTGTCTTGGTTTTTTAACACGGCGATATTGATAGACTTGGCTGACAACATAAGTTGTTCTACTATGCGATACCCTTGCAAAGTCATACTGTCAAAATGTGATATGTATATATTGCTGTTTTTTATAAAGTCACTATTTTTGATGACTTGTTCAAAATCGTCAAACTTGTCTGCACTATCTTTTAAGTTGTTGTCTTTTAGATATTTTTCGTACTCGTCATACACAAGTGCAATATCGTTCATTTTTAGTTGTAAATATTCTTGTGGGTTGTCAAAGACAATTTGGTCTGGGGTCACTTTGCAACTTTTTAGTTGGTTGATGGTGTTAAACAAATCTTCGCTAAAGCCCGCACTAAGAAGTGCTTTGTTAAAACACTTAAACTTACTTTTGTTATTAAGCAAAATCTTTTTTATAATCATAATGCTGGTGGTTTTGTTTATACCGCTAAAAGCCGGCATTATTCTACTTGCAAGGCGTGACAAAGTAAGTACATCTATATCAAATGCACTTGTTATGTTTAACGATTCAAAAATAGCCTTTTCGGTACTAAGTGTGTATCTATCTGGCACAATAAAAATGTTGTGTGTTTTGCCGTTTCTATTAGATTTTAAAACATTGTACAAACTTTTGTCTTGTGCAAATAGCGTTGTACCACAAAATATATTTAACATACTACTTTACCTAAAATAATTTTAACATTTATTTTGTAAGTAGTAAAACAAAATTTGTCCTATTATTAGGACAAAAGTGTATTGTTGGTACTTTTTAGGTGGGCTACTTGGTCATTTAGAGTTTTGTTGATGCTTTTTAGTTTGTCAACTTCGCTTTCTTTTTGTTTTAACAATGTCAATGCCTTTTGATAATTAGCCGTGGCAAATTCACATTCTCTTTTTAGCTGAACGTTGGCTTCTTTGGTGGCTTCTGATTTTATCAGTCTAACCAACCCTAAAAACAGCGCCGTGATATCTTTGTCACTAAGTGCGTTTAGTACTTTGCCTTTATGTTCTTTGATATTGACTACTTTTTGGTCGTTTGAAAAAGCTGGTTGCTTTTTTGAATTATAATATTTGTTTTGATAACGTTGCATTTTGTCAATATCACCGTTGGCTAGAGTATAGCATACACTTCTTACGCTTTTGCCAAGAGCAACTTTTTTGTCAATAGTTTGTATTAAGATGTTTTTTTCTTGCGGACTAAAGTTAATGTGTTTTTTGACACGAAGTGCGTCTACATCTATACCCAACCTATGTTGTCTTAAGGGGTTTTTAGCTAGATTTTTTAGTTCAAAATAATAATAGTTTTTTACCGAGTTATGTTTGCGGTTATATTTGTTTGCGTGCAAAACAAAAGCAAAACTCAACGGTTTGTTGTTGCTTTTTATATCTTTTACTGTCAAAAACAAATCTATCACTTCTTTATCTTGCCAAAAACTTTGCACTATACTTCTCCCTTACTTTTTGATAAGTATTGTCTAGTAAGATAAAAATATACATCATTATCACAATATCACTAGCATAAAATAAATTAGAGGTCTATTTATGCAAAAAACTATCTATCTAAAATCTGCCACACCCGCCCTTGTAGAATATGATAAACAACAAATACTGTTAGAACACCCCTACACCTATCACAAACTTGTTATAGACAAAGATATATATATAAAATACTACCCGATACAAACCAGCACCCATTATCTATCAATACCAAAAATTGTTAAACTAAGTTGCAACTGTCTACCAAACAAAGATTGTATCATAACAGAGTTTGACACCGATTGTTACGAAGCCATTATTGTAGAGTCAAAAATATCAAAACTAACTACCCTAGAGCAAAAATCAATCAACATAAACTCTAACAATTATATAGTCAAACTATATAGCGGTTGTCCTTCGCATATAACAATAATCGGCGACGAGTGTACATTTTGTCACGAAGTTGACTTTGAACTATCCAACCTATGCCTAGACTCACAAAACGGCTATTTAATAATACAAGCAACTAGTCAAGACAAAAGCTATCTACTAATACTCGACAATAGCTTTAGTGTACAAGAAGAAAAACTCTTTGATATGTTAGAGCTAAAAGACCAACTTTTAAAAGGTTATTTAGAACAGACCGATATGGCAAAACACGGTGTTATTATACAATATGACTTTGCAACCACCCCTTACACCACAAACCACCAAACCGTATACGTCAACAATCAACCCGACCTTGTCAGTAGTCCATTGTTGATACCTTATGCTTTTTTAGAAGCGGTACAAATAAAAAACTACAAATTAGCCCATCATTATCTATCACGTGAATTGTCTCACAAACTAAAAAATCAACACTTAGACAACTTTTTTGGTGAGTTTGTTGAGATAAAACAAAATATTTATACAAAAACCAACTACCCAATAGCCTTAACCTATGGCAAAGATAATTATTATCAAACCAAGCTTTTTTGTTTTAAAATAGAAAATAATAAGATTAAAAACATAATTCAAGCCTAAAATAGTTGTTAAATAAAAAAAATCATTATATAATTAAGGCATGGAAACAAAATATATTATCGCTATAGCAGTCGCTGCTGTCGTACTGCTACTAATATCATTACTTACAGCAAATAGAAAATTGATGAGATTGTTCAAAAAGTACGATCAAGTCATAGCCAAGTCAGGCTTTAGCACACAGCAATTTTTGATTGCTGCACGTGACACACTAGGAGTAGACAAACTTACTTTTGCACGTATCAAAGGCAAACTAACCGATTGTTATATACCTAGCAAGAGAGTTATCGCACTATCAGACAGCACTTATGACAAAAGATCAGTCGCTGCAATATCAGTTGCCGCTCACGAGTTTGGTCATGCTTTGCAACACAAAAACTCACCTGTATCTTTTACAATAATAAGAGCTTTGGGCTTTATCTCAAGAGTATTTAACAAGTTTGTTTTGCCTGCAGTTATTGCAGCGGTTGTTATGTTGATATTTGAGACTACTCGTAACACAGCTATCATTATGCTATGGTCAGCACTAGCAGTTGTTGTAGCAGGATTTTTGTTTAGAATCTTTACTATACCGCTAGAATATGACGCATCTCGTAGAGCAAAAGAAGTTCTTGCAAAATATCACGTATTTGATCAAGAAGAACAACGCATCGCAAAAAAAATACTAGCTTCAGCAGCGTATACTTATGTTGCAGAGTTTATTTCTTCTATAATTGGTCTAAACTTTATTAGACGTAGAATTATTCATAAATAGGAGAAACCCTATGTTATACTGGCACTATTATTTGATGGGCATCATATTGTTACCTGGCATTATTATAGCTACATGGGCTCAGATAAAAGTTGACCTTACCTTTAAAAAGTACAACGAAGTCTTAGCCATGAGCAACATCACCGCTAGCGAACTTGTAAAAGCACTAGTCTCTGCAGCGGGTATGAATATTCAAGTTGTACACACATCAGGCAATTTAAGCGACCATTACGATTCTAAAAAGAAAGTTATCGCCTTGTCAAACGAAGTTTATCATTCTTCTTCGATAGCGTCGCTTGGTATCGCTTGTCACGAATTTGGTCATGCTTTGCAAGACCAAAAACATTATGCACCATTTAGACTAAGACAAATACTTATCCCAGTAACAAACTTTATGTCAAAACTACTTTGGCCATTAGTTTGTATTGGTTTAGTGTTTAGCTTTGCAGTTGTTGATGGCGGATTAATTGGTTCAATATTTATTTGGTCAGGTATAGGTGTGTTTGGTGGTTCTGTATTAGTTAACTTAGTTACACTACCTGTTGAATACAACGCATCAAACAGAGCTATTAAGTTGCTTAGAGAAACAAACACTCTAAACGAAGAAGAACTTGACGGCGCTAAAAAAACTCTAAACGCAGCAGCCCTAACTTATGTTGCAGCTTTGCTTGTATCTATACTATACTTAGTAAGATTTTTGTTGTTGATAGCAAGGTTTAAACGAGACGACTAAAACAAACAAAAAGACAAGTTGATTAACTTGTCTTTTTTTTATCAATTTTTGCATTTTGTTGTTTTGTATGGTATAATAATATTGTTATTAATTTTGTGGGTTATCCACCAGACAAAAGGATAGATTATGACAGTATTTTTAACTAGTTGTTTAGACTTGTACCAAAAGGACGAGCAAGGCAACAGAATCTCCCATCACTTTGGCAACAAAAACAAGGTGTTAGACAACTTAAAACGATATATCACCAATTACGACAACTTTTTGTTAATTGCAAGTAGCGAAGATGATTATGCTTGTACCGATATGTTTGCAGAAAAGACATTTGATTCGTTTGAGTTAACATTGCCTTTCAAAAAATATAGTATATTAGACGGCAGAACAAAAGACCAGGCACAAGAACTTGTAGACAACGCTAACTTTATCTTTTTATGTGGCGGACACGTACCTACACAAAATAAGTTTTTTAACAAAATCGACTTAAAACAAAAACTACAAAATTGTCAGGCGGTTATCTTAGGTAGTAGTGCTGGTAGTATGAACGCCGCTGATGTGGTATACTGCCCGCCAGAACTAGAAGGCGAAAGCCTAGACCCAGATTTTGAAAGATATCTACCTGGACTTGGGTTAACTAGTATACATATTTATCCACACTTTGACAGTATAAAAGATGATATTCTTGATGGCAAACGTGTTACAGAAGATATAGTATTGCCAGATAGTTACAATACTGATATTCTTGCTATAGACGATGGCAGTTATGTTTTGCACGAAGGCGATAAGACTACTATATACGGCTCTGCATATCTTATGAAAAACGGCACTATAACTCAAATATCTTACGACGAGCAAACACTCGATTATACACAACAATCACAACCAAAACTATCTCAATAAAAAATAAAACCTACTAAAATCTAGTAGGTTTTTTATTTTTAATCTATATTACGCTTGAACTGCCCCATCATCTTGTGAATGTTCAGTAGGTGTATTTTGAGTGGTAGGCTCTGTTTGAGACGCTTGATGAGCTGTGTCGAGTTCTGCCTTTGTAAGAAACTTTCTTTCTTTTGCCATTTCTTCAAAAGGTTTTTCGTCATCAAAAGCATAGAAACCTGTAGGTTGCTCTACCAAATCTTGATATTTCATACATTCTGCAAGACATTCTTGTAGACCTGCAAGTTCATATTTTGATAAGTCGGTTTTGCTGCCCTTCTTTGAAAAATAAATCATAGAAGCAACTTGCATTGCGATATTTCTACCGTTGTCATCTTTGTATAGACGCAAGTCATCGTGTTTGATAGCTTCTCTAAAAGCTTCTACATTGGCATATCTTGCACATTCGTACAAGATTGTTTGGCTATCTTCATTGGTTTGCATACGAAGGTCATCATCTTTTAGTACCACATCAAGTATAGACATAATGCCTTCTTGTTCGCCATACATAGCAACACCGATACTATTTCTTGAAGCGTGATGCAACATCGCATTACCCACAACACTAACGTCTAAGGTAGAAAACTTGCCTAAAACAAAGTTCTTATCTTGCATCAAAGCTTTTGTCACTTCGTAATGACCTAGTGCAGTCATATCAAAAGCAATATCTTCTATTTGTCTAGCTGTTGCTAGTACTTGTGGGTCATTTAACCAAGCCTGCATAACAGGTAGCATTTGTGTATCAAAGTGACCATGGTTTGCTCTAAAAGCTACATCGTGAAAATACTCTTGCTCTGGAGCTAACAACAAAGCAGGGTTTTGTATAACAGTATCTCTTAAATACTCTAAATTTTCTTGTTCATATCTAGCGTGGTTTTTCTTCCAGTCATAAGATCTAGCACGTGCTTCTCTTGCGTTTTTTGGTGGAGTAAGCGCTACCCTAGAGTTAAAGGTAGGTTTTGTTATAATACGGTCGATTCTATCCATCATAGCTTGGGCTTCTGGATGAAGAACGCCTGCGCTATCTTCAGTAGGTTGTTCTATATACAAATCTTCTACTGTAAGGAATCTCTTTTTTTGTTCAGCCATAAAAAAATCTCCTTTGCTAAATATACTATAACACAAAGATTTGTTCATTGTCAAACAAGGTCAAAATAAAAAAAGTGCAAAATCAAATTTGCACTTTTTTGTGGTAGGATAACTTGTAAACTTACTAAAATTACTTAAGTTCAACAGTTGCGCCAGCTTCTTTAAGTTTAGCTTCCATTTCTTTAGCTTGTTCTGCTGGAACGTTTTCTTTAATAGTTGAAGGAGCGCCATCAACCAAAGCTTTAGCTTCAGAAAGGCCAAGACCTGTAACTTCTCTAACAACTTTGATAACTGCGATTTTGTTAGCGCCAACTTCTTTAAGAGCTACTGTAAATTCTGATTTTTCTTCAGCGGCTGCTTCTGCTGCGCCACCTGCTACTGGAGCTGCAACAGCTGCTGCTGCACTTACTCCAAATTCTTCTTCTAGCATTTTAACTAGATCTGCTACTTCCATAACTGAAAGAGTTTTGATTTCTTCAACGATTTTATTCAAATCTGCCATTTTTATAATCTCCCTTTGATTTTTTTTAAAATATAATTTTTATTTAATAATTAGTTTGCTTTTTTTGCAATTTCGTTAAGTGCACGAGCAAGTGCAGAAACTGGGGCTTTAAGCATACCCATAAGCATAGCGATAAGAACATCTTTAGATGGGATCTTAGACAATGCTTCAACTTTAGATGCGTCAATAACTTGACCATCAAGAATACCAAATTTTGCTTTGATGATATTGTCAAATTCTTTTGCTTTTTTGTAAACTATTGAAGCTGCAGCAACTTCGTCTTTTGCAAATGCAACAGAAGTTGTACCTTCAAGAAGTTTAGCGTCATAACCAGTGATACCAAGTTCTTCAAAAGCTTTTACTAAAAGACGGTTTTTGTAAACTTTGTACTCTACACCACTTTCTCTAAATGCTTTACGAAGGTTTGTGTCTTGTTCTACGTTGATACCTTTGTATTCTACAAATACAACGCTTTTTGCACTAGAAAGTCTTGATTTGATTTCTTCGACAATTTCTTTTTTGGCTGTAAGATTAGCGCTCACGATTATCCTCCTATTATAAATTAGTTAAAAAAAACCTTATGCCGAAAATAAGCATAAGGGTGTCTTAACAAACTTATAACTTACCTCGGCAAGACTTACGGAGCTAACTCCACTTGCTGTCTTAGGCAGAAGATTTAATTTAACGTTGTTATTATACCACAATATTATGATTTGTCAACCATTTTATTGATATTATTTTTGACTTTAAAGAAACAAATATAACAAAAAAAGTGAGTCTATAGAGTTTATCCTATAATCTACTCACTTATATTCTATAATATAGTTTTCTATTTGACTATTTGCACTATTTAAAAGCAAACGTCGTCAATCTTAGTAAAAGACTCTATCTTTGTCTTTAAGTCAGGTTCTGGCTCGTATTCTACCTCGTCTTCTTCGACTTCTTCTACTGGTTCTTCTTCAAATTTAGGTGTTGGCATAGAACACTTTTTAGATTCAAACCTTGAATATGCTTCTTTAGAAGTGATGTTTCTGTCTTGGTCTTTTATATAAAACTTTAGGTCGTCTGGTTCTATTTCGCTAACTGGTATTGCATATTCTCTAACCTTGTTGACGTCTATATCATAACCACTCGCTTCATAATAACCAGTACCAGAATGTCTAATAAGTGTTATTGGGTCAATACTAAACTGGCATATATAATAATGTGTGTTAGGCTGGTTATTGATTCTTCTTATATAGTTCAAGTCGTCCAAATCTCTAAAAAAGTGTAGGTATTTTACCCCTGGTTGGTACCTATGGGTATTTTGCTCACATCTTCTAGGATAAGTTGTGCCTATTTTGTCCATTTCACCCATTTCAAAAAGGGCTAGTTCTGTTTCATCTAAATATCTATAAACTCTCATCATTTTATCCTATTTATATTATACCACATAATAATAATTAATAAAAGCCCCTATTTTTAACACATCAATTAGACAACAAAAAAAACAACCTTAGCTAAGGTTGTTTTTTATTAGTTATATAAATTAAACTGTAGCTGCTTTGTAGGCAACTTTAACGCCAGGTCCCATAGTGCTTGTAACAGTTACGCTACGAAGATATGTACCTTTAGCCGCTGCTGGTTTAGCTTTTACTACTGCAGTCATAAGAGCTTCGAAGTTCTCTAATAACTTTTCAGTACCAAAACTTGCTTTACCGATAGCAACGTGGATGATATTGTTTTTGTCAAGTCTGTATTCAACTTTACCAGCTTTAACATCATTGATAGCTTTTTTAACGTCCATAGTAACTGTACCGCTCTTTGGATTTGGCATTAAGCCTCTTGGTCCAAGAACTTTTGCGATACGACCAACAAGACCCATCATATCTGGAGTTGTGATACATACGTCAAAGTCTAGCCAGCCACCTTGGATTTTTGCGATGATGTCTTCAGCGCCAACGATATCAGCACCTGCTTTTGTAGCGTCATCAGCTTTGTCGCCTTTAGCGATAACCAAAACTTTTACACTCTTACCAGTACCAGCTGGAAGAACAACTGTTCCTCTAACTTGTTGGTCTGCGTTTCTACCGTCAACACCAAGCTTGATGTGAAGTTCAACTGTTTCGTCAAACTTAGCTTTAGCGTTTTTAACTACGATATCAAGAGCTTCTTTTTGTTCAAAAGTTTGAGTTTTGTCAAAAGCTTGAACGCATTCTTTATATCTTTTTCCTACTTTCATTTTTACCTCCTGTGGTGATATTGAACTTATCATTAAGTTCTCCCACTATTAAAATTAGTCAACGACTGTAACGCCCATACTTCTTGCAGTACCTTTAATCATACTGATAGCACTATCAAGACTTGCAGCATTTAAGTCTGGCATTTTTAGTTCTGCGATTTCTTTAACTTGAGCCATAGTGATAGTTGCAACTTTGGTCTTGTTAGGTTTAGCAGATCCACTTTCGATATTGCATGCTTTTTTAATTAAAACTGCTGCTGGTGGGGTTTTCAATACAAAATCAAAGCTACGGTCAGCATAGATAGTAATAACTACTGGTATGATAAGACCTGCTTGGTTTGCTGTTTTGTCATTGAATTCCTTAGTAAAACCGGCGATATTGATACCGTGAGGTCCAAGAGAAGAACCTACTGGTGGTCCCGGTGTTGCTTTACCTGCAGGAAGTTGTAATTTAACAACAGCACTAATCTTTTTGTTAACAGCCATAATAAATTATCCTCCTCGTGTGGTTTAAACGAATTGCATCAACAAATTTACAATTCTCCCACTATATACAATCAAAGAAATATCTTTGGATGTACCAATATTAAATTTTTCTTACTTGGCTAAGCTCAAGGTCAACTGCAGTGTCACGACCAAACATCTCTACATTTGCTTTAAGTTTAGCATTTTCTACATCGACAGAAATAACTGTACCAACGGCACCTGTCAAAGGACCATCGATAACTTCAATCTTATCATTAGCACGTAAGTCTACGTCTACGATAATCTTCTCTAGATGAAGTCTACGAACTTCGTCATCAGTTAAAGGCAATGCTCTACCGTTAGGACCAACAAAACCTGTGATACCACGAGTACGTGTAATGTTGTGCCATAGGTCATCACCATATATCATCTTAACTACAATATAACTTGGAAGTAGCTTGTGTTGAACAAGTTTCTTTTTTCCGTTGCGTTCTTCAATAGTTTCTTCAATAGGAATGATAATATCAAAAACGCGGTTTTCCATATTGTATTTTTTGACAACCATTTCTAGGTTAGTTTTTGCAACATTTTCGTAACCAGAAAGTGTATGCAAAACATACCATTTTGCTTCATTATTTTCCATTAAACAAAAACCCTCTATTTATATTTGCTCTATAGAGCACCTGTAAACACATCGTATAAAAGTCCAAGTAATGTTTCGATACCAAACAATACAACTAGTGAGATAACTACGAAGCCAAGTACTATACCAGTATTTTTGACAACCGTAGAAAAACTAGGCCAGGTAACTTTCTTTAACTCTGAACCAGTTTCTTTAACTTTCTTAACTAGTGTGTTTGTTTTCTTTTCTTTCTTTTTAGCCTTTTTTGCCTTTGCTTGTTCTTTTGAAGCTTTAGCTTGTTCTTTTTCTGCTTGCTTTAAAAGACGCTTTTGCTTTTTTGGGCTAACTTCGGCAGTATTTTTTTGGTCTTGTGCCATAAAAAAATTCCCCCTAAACGATTACTTAGTCTCTTTGTGAACAGTGTGTTTTTTGCAGAATTTGCAGTATTTGCTCATTTCAATTCTGTCTGGGTCATTTTTCTTGTTTTTCATATTGTCGTAATTTCTTTGTTTACATTCTGTACATGCTAATGTGATTTTAGTTCTCATAAAAATTAACCTTTTCAAAAAATTAACACCCAAATCTATGAGTGCTGATAAGATTTTATCATACACCGCCCCGTATGTCAACAGTTTTTTTAAAAGTTTTTGGTGCTATTTTGCCCTAAAATAAAGAAAAAGACATCATACGATGTCTTTTATCAATTATTAACCTTCTGGTGGTACTTGACCATTAGATTGTATTGGTTGAGCTGTAGCTAAAACTGTGTTCAACTCTGCACGAGTAAAGTTATTAGCAGTTTTTGGAGATTTTGGCATTTTCATATCAATTGGTTCTTCACCGTCTTCTAAACGTCTTCTGTTAACGCTGTCTAAGATTGCGTCTTTTTCTTGGTCGTATAATCTTTGCATAAAGCCGTCAGACATAAGGTCTTTACCAAATTGTTGTTTAATTTGCGCACGAGCATCATCTAAAACTTTTTTTGCTTCTTCATCACCCATAGCTGCTTGAATAATATCTCTAGGGGTATAAGCGTCAACCCATTCGCCATCTTCAAATTTTGAAGGGATTATGTAAACATTGCCAACTGTATCAATATAAACAGTGTGTACAAACTCTTTAGTTCCCTTTTTAATTTCTTCTGCAGATCTAATTCTTCCTGTTGGGTCTACTTTTTTAGGTCTGATGTCAATAGTGTATGTAACATCACCTTGCATTGGTATATATTTGTTGTCTAATTCTGCCATAAATCATATCTCCTATATATTTGTTGTATATATTCTAACATACAAATTTTTGCTCGTCAATAGGGTATTTT
>JAZUPV010000101.1:0-26619 GCA_045605365.1 Clostridia bacterium | reverse complement strand
CAATAGCAAGATGAATACCAATATGATCAAAAAGTATTGCAAGTTAGACAAACAACAACAGCTTGTTATGGAGCAGGCTTTTGACAAGTTTAAACTAAGCGCAAGAGCCCATGACAGAATACTTAAAGTCGCTCGTACAATAGCTGACCTAGACAATAGTCAAGATATCAAACTTGAACATTTGATAGAAGCTATCAGCTACCGTACATTAGACAATAAATATTGGGTTTAAAAACAATGTACTTAAAAAATAGATTTTTTAGGGGATAAATAGGTGTTTAACAAACAAGAAAGAGCACTAATCTGGTTAGATAGTTTTAGCCTTACCTATCACAAAAAACAACTTTTGTTAGAGCTGTATAATAGCCCTAGTGAGTTGTTCGACAATTTTTTAAAAGACAAAGCTAAACTAATCGACATATTAGATAATGCTACCTATGACAAAATGGCATACTCAAATACTGATGTTTATATAGACGGCTATATCAAAAGTATTGAGAGTAAAAATACTGGCATTATCACAATGTGTAGTGACAACTATCCAGAGTGTTTAAAAAATATAGATAGTCCACCTTTTGTTATGTATTACAAAGGTGACATATCATTAATTAGCAAAAACTGTTTTGCAATAGTTGGTACAAGACGTATCACCAATTATGGTAGAACTGTTACCGAGATGTTTACAAAAGGTCTAGTCGATGGTGGCTTTTGTATAGTTAGTGGTTTGTCTAGCGGAGTAGATACTGTCGCACACGAAACAACTCTTAACTTGCACGGCAAAACTATCGCTGTACTTGCTGGTGGTTTTGACTATATTTATCCGCCGACCAACAACAACTTGGCTAAACAAATAGAAAGATGTGGTTTGCTTTTGACTGAGTGCAAACCTACCCAAAAGGCAGAGCCTTATTACTTCCCAATTCGCAACCGTATCATAGCGGGGCTTAGCAAGGGTGTTTTAATAACCGAAGCCGACGAAAAGTCTGGCTCAATGCATACCAAAAATTATGCACTTGATAACAATATTGATGTGTATGCCGTACCCGGCAATATCACTAGCAGTGTTAGCCGTGGTTGCAACCGCATTATCTCTAACGGTCAAGCAAAAGCCGTCGTAGAGATAAGCGATATTTTAGAAGAATACAACATAAAATATCAACCAAAACAACAATCATTGTTTCAAGTTTCTCCACAAGAACAGCTTGTTTTAGATATTATTGGAGAACAAGAAATGCCTTTTGCAGAAATACTTATTAAGACAAAATTAGATGTAAAAACCCTTACCACTTTGTTGACATCAATGTCAATTCGTGGGATAATCAAAAAACTTGCGGGTAATATTTACTCGAGATAATAAAGGAGATTGAGATGAATTTAGTTATCATCGAAGGACCTGGTAAAAAAGACGCTTTACAAAAATATTTAGGCAAAGATTATGAAGTTGTAGCTACAAAAGGTCATATTCGTGACCTACCAGCAAAATCTATCGCTATAGATATCAACAATAATTTTGAGCCACGATACGAAATTATGCCTGACAAAAAAGACATAATACAAGACTTGCGTAAAAAGTACGAAAAGTACGGCAATGTCTTTATCGCGACCGACCCTGATAGAGAAGGGGAAGCTATCGCTTGGCACGTAGAAAATATACTTGGTATCAAAGAAAACGTACCTTGCCGTGTAGAGTTTAACGAAATTTCTAAAAAGGTAGTAGAAAGAGCTATCAAAGAGCCACGTACTATCAATATGGATTTGGTTCATGCTCAACAAGGTAGACGTGTTCTTGATAGATTAGTTGGTTACAAAGTTTCTCCAGTGCTTTGCAAAAAGATAAAAAGCAACCTTAGTGCGGGTCGTGTACAATCAGTTGCTCTAAAACTAGTTGTAGATAGAGAAAAAGAAATAAAAGCCTTTAAGCCAGAAGAATACTGGAACATAAATGCAATGCTTACAAAAGGTGACAGCAATACTTTTAAAGCGGCTCTAGCTACTTATAAAGGCAAAAAATACACTAGCCCTAACGAAAATGTTACTAAAGATATTGTGGCTTATATAAAATCTCAAGACTTTGTAGTTGAAAGTGTCAAAAAGTCAATAAGCAAGTCTTCTGCACCTGCACCTTTTATAACAAGTACAATGCAACAAGACGCTATGAACAAGCTTAATATGTCTTTAAAAGAAGTTACTTCTAGCGCACAAACTTTGTACGAAGGTGTCGCCCTAAAAGGCGAAGGTAAAGTAGCCCTTATCACATATATCCGTACCGACTCAACTCGTGTCAGCCCAGAAGCACAACTTATGGCTAAAGAGTTTATTATTAACAAGTACGGTCCAGAGTACGCTCCAGAAAAATATAATACTTTCAAAACAAAAAAGAACGTTCAAGACGCCCACGAAGCAATACGTCCTATTTCTCTAGAACGTACACCAGAAGATATCAAGGCTTCTTTAGGGGCAAGTTCTAACATATACAAGTTGTACAAGCTTATTTATGATAGATTTTTGGCTAGTCAAATGAGCGAAGCAACCTACAATACACTAACCGTTGGTATCAACGCTGGAGATTATGGATTTAAACTTACAGGCAAGACACCTTTGTTTGCAGGTTTTACCATAGCTTATAAAGTATATGAAGAAGTAGACCCTGATAAAGAAAAGGATACTCCTTCTAACAATCTACCTAGCCTAGAACAAGGCGATGTGTTATTACTAAAAGATGTCTTGACAGAACAAAAATTTACAAAGCCACCTGTAAGATTTACAGATGCAACTTTGGTTAAGGCTATGGAAGACAAAGGTATAGGTCGTCCAGCAACTTACGCTCCAACCATACTAGTACTTGCCACACGCAAATACACCGAAAAAGACGGTAAATATCTTGTACCTACAGAGCTTGGTATTACAGTAACAGAATTTTTAGAGAAGTTCTTTGCAGATATTATGGACGTGTCATTTACTGCAGAGATGGAAGACAAACTTGACCTTGTAGAAGAAGGCAAACAACAATGGCAAAATATTGTAGCTGACTTTTATGAAGGTTTTGAAGATAAAGTTCACTTTGCTATTACTGGTAGTCAAAGAGTTAAGATGCAAGTAGAAGTAAGTGATGTAAAATGTGACAAATGTGGCGCCAATATGGTAGTTAGAGAAAGTAAGTATGGCAAATTCTTAGCTTGTCCTAATTATCCAAGATGCCGCAATATAAAACAACTTAACGAAAAACCATCAACTCCTGCCGAACAAGAACAAAACAAACAACTAGAACAACTAAATGTTAAATGTGACAAGTGTGGTGGGGATATGGTTGTAAAACAGGGTAGATATGGCAAGTTCTTGGCTTGTGCTAATTATCCTAATTGCAAAAATATCAAAAGCATAGATGACGTTATCAAAAAAGACCCAGTAGGTGTTTGCCCAGAATGTGGCAAAGATGTCTTTGAAAGAAAATCTGCCAAGGGTCATATATACTATAGTTGTAGCGGACACCCAAATTGTAAGTTTATGAGTTGGGATATACCTACTGACAAAAAATGTCCTAAATGTGGACAATATATAACAAAAAAAGAACTAAAGAAAGAAACCCGTTATAAATGTTCTAATCAAGCTTGTGATTATGAAATAAGTGAGAGCAAAAATGACAAATAAAGTAATCGTTGTAGGCGGCGGACTAGCTGGTAGCGAAGCGTGTTACCAATTGGCAAAAAGGGGTATCAATGTTGATTTGTATGAGATGAAACCTACCAAGTTTTCTCCAGCACATCACAATCCTAATTTTGCAGAGTTAGTCTGTAGCAATAGTCTAAAAAGTGACCAAATAACAACTTCTTCTGGTTTGTTAAAAAAAGAACTAGAGATGTTTGATAGTCTTATTATAAAAACTGCCTATGAGTGCAGAGTGCCAGCAGGCGGGGCTTTGGCTGTTGACAGAGAACTGTTCGCTAGCAAAATCACTGAGACAATCAAGAGCTTTGCTAATGTCAACATTATCAACCAAGAGTTTGTTGATATACCTAAGGACACTCCTGTTATTATAGCGACAGGTCCACTTACAAGTGACAACTTGGTTAATGCTCTACATTCAATCTTGGGTCAAGACTATATGTACTTTTTTGATGCGTCTAGCCCTATTGTTACTTATGATAGCATTGACAAAGACCAGAGTTTTGTTGCAGATAGATATGACAAAGGTGACGGTGATTATATCAACTGTCCTATGAACGAGCAACAATATTTGGCTTTTTATAACGAACTTATCAATGCGCAAAGTGTCGTTTTAAAAGATTTTGAAAACAAAAAAGTTTTTGAAGGTTGTATGCCGGTAGAAGTTATGGCAAAGCGTGGTGTAGATACTTTGCGTTTTGGTCCACTAAAACCTGTTGGGTTAGTTAATCCACACGACAATTCTAAACCTTATGCCGTAGTGCAGTTAAGAAAAGAAGATGCCGTAGGCAGTTTGTACAACCTAGTTGGTTTTCAAACAAACCTTACTTATCCAGAACAAAAAAGAGTGTTTAGTATGATACCTGCTCTTAACAAAGCCAACTTTGTAAGATATGGTGTTATGCATCGCAATACATTTATCAACGCACCTAAGTTGATAGACAATACCTTTGCTCTAAAGCAAAACCCAAATATTTATATAGCGGGTCAGCTTAGTGGAGTAGAAGGATATATAGAAAGTACCGCAAGTGGTTTGATAGCAGCTTTAAATGTCTATTTAAAAATTGCTGGAAAAAATTGCTTAAATTTATCGTCAAACACAATGATTGGTGCTATAATAAATTATATTACTAAGGCAAGTAGTGTTAACTTTCAGCCGATGAATAGCAACTATGGTATAGTTAATGCCTTAGACAAAAAGATAAAAGATGACAAACTAAAAAAGCAAATGATCTACGAAAGATCAATGCAAGAGTTGTCCCAAGTAATAAAAGAATTAGGAGAGTAATATGAGCGATTTTAAAGGAACTACTATTGTAGCCGTAAAACGTGATGGCAAAACTGCCATTGCAGGTGACGGACAAGTTACAATGGGTCAAAGTGTTGTTTTCAAAAACAACGCAGTTAAAGTAAGACGTCTATACAACAACAAAGTTGTAGTAGGTTTTGCTGGTAGTGTTGCAGATGCTTTTAGCCTATGCAATAGATTTGAAGAGATGCTAAACAAGTTTTCTGGCAACCTTATGCGTAGTGCTGTAGAACTTGCTTCTCTTTGGAGATTAGACAAAGCCCTTAGACAATTAGAAGCTATGATGATAGTTGCTGATAGTGAGCAACTTTTGATACTTTCTGGTACAGGCGAAGTTATCGAACCAGAAAACGGTATCTGTGCTATAGGTTCTGGTGGTAACTATGCTCTAGCTGCAGCAACAGCTCTTGCTGAAAATACCAAACTATCTGCTAGAGATATCGCAGAAAAATCTATCAAGATTGCTTCTTCTATATGCATATTTACTAACAGTCATATTACTGTGGAGGAGGTTTAAGTATGAACTTATCACCAAAACAAATCGTAACTGAACTTGACAAATACATTATCGGTCAAGACAAAGCAAAAAAGGCAGTTGCTATAGCTCTCCGCAATAGATATCGTCGTAGCAAACTACCAAGAAATATGCAAGACGAAATCACTCCAAAAAACATTATTTTAAAAGGCCCTACTGGTGTAGGTAAGACAGAGATTGCTAGACGTCTTGCAAAACTAGTAAAAGCACCTTTTGTTAAAGTAGAAGCTACCAAATACACCGAAGTAGGTTATGTTGGTCGTGACGTTGAGAGTATGGTAAGAGACTTGGTAGAAGTTTCTGTAAGACTTGTCAAAGAAGAAAAAATTCAAGAAGTAGCCGAAAAAGCAAAACCTATCGTAGACAAAAGATTGTTTGATGTGGTTTATCCTATCAAAAAAGCAACCCAAGACACTACCAACGACGAACAATCTTATAAAGATATCATAAAAGAACGTCTAGAACGTGGTGATTATGACGAAGAACTTATCGAGATAGACGTCAAAGATATGCCAAAAGCGATCGAAATGGTGCCAGGTAGTGGTGCAGAGATAAATATCGGTAGCATCTTTGGGGATATGTTCCCACAAAAACGCAAAAAACGTAAATTAACAGTAAAACAAGCAAGAGAGATAATGATGCAAGAAGAAAGTGACAAGCTTATCGATCTTGACAGTGTTAATAGCGAAGCAATAAGACGTGCCGAGCAAGAAGGCATTATCTTTATAGACGAAATAGACAAAATAGCCGGCAAAAGCCAAGGCCACGGTCCAGAAGTTAGTAGAGAAGGTGTACAAAGAGATATCTTGCCTATAGTAGAAGGTAGCACCATCACTACTAAATACGGTCTTATCCGTACAGATTATATCTTGTTTATCGCAGCGGGTGCTTTCCATATAAGCAAGGTAGAAGACCTTATCCCAGAGTTGCAAGGTCGTTTCCCTATAAGAGTAGAACTTGACAACCTTACTGCAAAAGAATTTGTTAAGATTTTGACCGAACCAAAAAATGCTGTTACTTTGCAATATCAAGAGCTTCTTAAGGTGGACAATATCAACTTAATATTCAAACCAGACGCTATCAAAGCTATTGCTGAGTATGCAGAACAAGAAAACGAAACAAGCGAAAATCTAGGAGCACGTAGACTTCATACTATTATGGAGATGTTGCTAGAAGATATTAGCTTTAATGCCAATGGCGAACATCCTATGCTTGATGTAACTATTGACAAAGAATATGTAACAAAAGCACTTAATGCAGTTGTTACTTCTCACGACTTGAGAAAATATGTATTGTAATATTTTATAAAAGGATAATCTTATGATAGAAATACCAAAGGGTACAAAGGATATGTTGCCACAAAATGCCTACAAATGGCACTTTGTAGAAAACACCGCAAGAAACGTTGCAAAATTATTTAACGTAAAAGAAATACGTACACCAGTATTTGAACATACTGAGTTGTTTTTGCGTGGTGTTGGCGACAGTACAGATATTGTTAATAAAGAGATGTATACTTTCTTGGATAAAGGTGAAAGAAGTATCACCCTAAAACCAGAAGGTACTGCAGGTGTTGCACGTAGTTATATCGAAAATGGTTTGTTTAACAACCCACAACCAACCAAGATGTACTATATAAGCCCAATTTTTAGATACGAAAATCCACAAGCAGGTAGACTAAGACAACACCATCAGTTTGGTATAGAGTACTATGGTAGCGAAAGCCCTAAGATGGAGGCAGAAGTTATCAAACTTGCTTCTGTATTTTTAAAGAGCATTGGGTTAGGTGATGTTGTTGTGCATATCAACAGTATCGGTTGCCCAGATTGCCGCAAAAAATATAACCAAGCACTAAGAGATTTTATCGCATCAAAACTTGACAATATGTGTGGTGATTGCAAACGTAGGTACACTACCAATCCTTTGCGTATACTAGACTGCAAAGTAGACAATTGTCAAAAATTGTTGCAAGGTCGCCCAATGATACAAGACTATCTATGTGACGATTGTAAACAACACTTTGCTACAATTAAGTCTTTGTTAGACAGTCAAAAGATTAATTATGTAGTAGACTACAATGTCGTAAGAGGTCTAGACTATTATACACGTACTGTGTTTGAGTTCTATGCTAACGTCGATGGATTAGGCGCAACTGCCGTTGTCGGTGGTGGTGGTAGATACGACGGTCTTGTTGAACAAATCGGCGGTCCACACACTCCTGCTGTTGGCTTTGGTATGGGTATTGAAAGACTTCTTATGATAAAAGAACAACTTGCAAGCCAAGTCGAAAATAATGAATTAGCCTATGTTTATGTGGCAAAACAGCCAAATATTGAAACCAACCTAGATGTTGAGATAGCTAATCTATTGAGAGAAAACGGCATTAGTTGTGAAGTAGACTTGTTAGAAAGAAGCTTCAAAGCACAGTTTAAATATGCCAACAAACTTGGTGTTAAGTATGTTATATGTCTAGGTCAAGAAGAAATTGACAACAATACCGTAACTATCAAAAATATGCAAGATGGTCAAGAAGACAAAGTTGCTATAGACAAGATAGTTGATTTCTTTGTAAAATAAAGGAGAGTATAATATGTCAGAACTAAAACATTTAACCAATGAAGAATTTGAACAATTTGTTAATTCAAAAGACGTAGTCTTGATAGACTTTTATGCTACTTGGTGTGGTCCGTGCAAAATGCTTGCTCCTATTTTAGAAAAGGTCTCTCAAGAAGTGGGTCAAGATTATGCCATAGCCAAAGTTAATGTCGACGACGAGTATGAACTATCTAAACAATTTGGTATTATGAGCATACCTTGTATGGTTGTCTTTGAAAAGGGCAAAGAGCGTAATCGTCTAGTAGGTTTTAGACAAAAACAAGACATTATAAAAGCTCTAAAAGGTGAATAATTTTAAAAAAAAGTAGGATTGACATACCGTCAGTCCTATGTTATTATTTAAGGGTAGAAAATTAGTTTATTTGTTTAGGAGAAGTTATGAAAAGAGTTTATTTAGACAACGCAGCTACAACTTATGTCTCTAACGAAGTTTTAACAGAGATGTTGCCAGTGTTTAATCATACATACGGCAATTCTTCTAGTTTACATACTTTTGGTAGAGAGAGTGTTGCACTTTTAGACAAAGCTAGAGATAGAGTTAGTCACGCTATTAACGCATCTAGTAGCGAAATTTACTTTACTTCTGGCGGTACAGAATCAAACAACTGGGCGATAATTGGTCTTGCTCTTGCTAATAAAGCTAAGGGTAACCACATTATCACTTCACAAATAGAGCACCGCAGTATCTTAGACGCTTGCAAGTATCTAGAAACTATCGGTTTTAAAGTTACATATTTGCCAGTTGACCAAAATGGTTTTGTAAGTATCGTAGATCTTATTCATAACCTTAATGATGATACAATTTTGGTTAGTATAATGGCAGCCAACAATGAGATTGGTGTTATACAAAACCTTCAAACAATCGCAAAAATCACCCACGAAAAAAATGCAATCTTTCATACAGATGCTACTCAAGCTATGGGTGCAGTTAGTATCGATGTAAAATCTATCGGTATAGATGCCCTTACTATGAGTGCCCACAAGATTTATGGACCTAAAGGTACTGGTGCATTGTATGTTAGAAAGGGTGTAAAAATCAACAACCTTATCCTTGGTGGCAACCAAGAAAAAGGCAAACGTTCTGGTACAGTTAACGTAGCTGGAGCAGTTGGTCTTGGCAAAGCAGTTGAGATAGCTGTTAGAGATATGTCAGTAAACAACAAAAAACTTAAAACAATGAGAGAGTATTTTGTAAGCAATATCTCTAAACAAATCGAAGATATAAAAATCAACTGTTCTACAGTTCAAAAATTACCGGGACTTGTTAATATATCATTTGACTATATCGATGGCGAAGCGCTTATGACTCTACTAGACCTAGACGGCATAGCAGTATCTACTGGTTCTGCTTGTTCAGTAGGTGATATAGAACCTTCTCACGTGCTAAAAGCTATTGGATTAAGCCAAGAACAATCAAAAGGTTCTATCAGATTTGCCTTTGGAAAATCTACAACAAAAGACGAAGTAGACTATGTTATTAGTTCTTTAACAAAAAATGTTAAAAAACTAAGAGATATGTCTCCTCTTACAAAAAAGAGTAAAAAATAAGGAGTAAGAGTATGTATAACGAAAAAGTAATTAGTATATTTCAACATCCAAAATATGTCGGTGAAATTCGTAGTTGTAGCGGTATAGGCAAGGTTGAGTCAGAGCAAGGTGACGTTGTAAAAGTATTTTTGAAGATAGAAGACAACATTATCGTACAAGCAAAAGCAAAAACTTTTGGTTGTGTAGCAGCTATCGCTTGTGTTGATGTTGCTATGGGGTTAGTTTCTGGCAAATCTATCGAACAAGCCTTAGAAATAACCGAACACGATATTACAGAAAAGACAGGTTCTTTACCTGCTAGCAAAAAGTATTGTGTAATATTGTCACAAGAAGCCGTTGCTGATGCTGTCAAAGACTATCGCAAAAGACAACTAAGAGCAGCTGCAAAAACAGAAAAATAACCAAATATTACCACAAATAATATAAATATAACACCTTTTAATTGTTTAAACTAAAACCAATTAGGAGGTGTTTTATTTATGAAAAACGCAATGTTAATCGGTATTATTGCAGGTACCTGTGTAGGGGCAGTTGTGGCTACTATGTACAAACCAGCTCGTGACGCCGTAAGAAAAAGTACCGATATGGTCGCAAAAAAAGCAAAAGATATCGCTAACCAAGTAAAATAAAATATTTTTTAAGATAGTTGTGACAACTATCTTTTTTATTGTGAAACCTGTTTATATATTTTGTTAATTTTATAATCTAAACAGTAGTTTTATAACTATGCTAACACAGTTAATAATTATTTTTTCTAATATAACTACAATGTAGATATCAAGTTTAATTTGTCAATAGAGTAGTGTTTTTACAAAGATAGTATATTTTTGTATAAAACACTTTTATTTTTGTAATAAATATGGTAAAATACCTATGTTAAAAAGATTATCGAGGTGACAGATGCGTAAGATGGGTTTAGACTATGGTGATGTACGTATAGGCATTGCTATGAGTGATATGCTAGGTATAATTGCCAATGGTTATGAGACCTATACTTGCCAGTCTGAACAGCAAGATTTAGACTATATCGCTAAACTTATTAAAGATAATCAGGTTGACACAGTAGTTTTGGGGCTGCCAAAAAATATGGACGGCACAAGCGGTGAGAGGGTTGAAGTTACCAAAGCTTTTGGTAATAAACTCGCCGAAAAAACTCAGATAAAAGTTGTTTATCTTGACGAAAGATTAACAAGCGTTAGTGCAGAAAAACTTCTTATCGAAGCAGATGTTAGACGTGACAAACGTAAAAAGGTCATAGATAAAATAGCCGCAACTATTATCTTGCAAAACTACTTAGATATTTATTCTAAATAAGGAGAAGAAACAAAAATTATGAGTAATGAAAAACAACAAGAACAAATCAAAATAGTTAAAAAGGATGTTAAAAACCCTATTGACTGCTTGTTTGACGAAAACAATACTGATGCTATAGTTTTATTTAACGAAAAGGGCGAAGAAATTGCATTTGACCAAATCGCACTTATACCAAAAAAAGGCAAAACCTATGCAATTTTGCAACCTATTGAAGAAATGGACGGTGTTGGTGAAGACGAAGCACTAGTATTTTCTATCGAAGAACCAAAGGACGAAGACGAAGAAGAATACCTAACTTTGGTTACTGATGTTGAGATTATTGATGAAGTATTTAAAGTATACGACAAACTAATCGAAGACGAAGAAAACAAATCAAGAAAATAATTTTGTTAACAAACTATTTATGCCGCAAAAAGTCAACTTTTTGTGACAACAATACAAATTTTATCCCCGCATTATTATTTAGCAATTTATCTAAATTTGGTGTGGGGTAATTTATTATATTTATTAGGGGTGTGTTATGGCTCAGAGCGAAATTACCGTTCAAGTATTTGAAGATTTTGACAAGGTTGTAAACAAACTACAATCTATAGGTTATGTTTGGAAAGATACATTTACTGGTATGGACCAATACTTTACAACTATTGATGGCGTGCAAGTAAATAACGCTAGTTACAAACAACTTTTGGACTCTAGTATTATTATTAGAGAGTTTGACAAAAAGTCTACTGGCGAACATAAAGTTTCTATGGTGCACAAAAAGAAGACTCTTGACGAGCAAGGTAGAGTAATAGGCGAGATAAAATCAAATGCGGTTGTTGACAATAGTCAAGATACTGCTAAGGTTTTATCAAGTGCTGGGCTGAATAACTGGATGACACTTAACCAACAAAACAGTTTTTATGTAAATGGCGAAAAGACCATTATAGTTGGTACTGTACAAGGTCTTGACGGCGTATTTATTGAAATAGAAGAATACCCAAGCATCGCTGACAAACCAGAACAAGAAAAGTTTGAAATTTTGCGCAACTTTGTTGACTCATTTGGTTTTAAAATGGGTGATGATTACAGCTGCAAAAAGATTTATATGCTTTATCAAAAGCAACTAGCCCGTGCTTAATTAGTAGCTAGAAAACTTGGTTATAATACAAACAAATAGAGAGATTTTCTCTCTATTTTTTTGTTGTAAAAATACTAGATTTTGCCCTAAAAATGGCTAATATTTTGTTATAAAAAACTTTATAAAATTTTGTAAAAAATATTTAAAATATCACTTGATTTTTGTATATAGTTGTGGTATTATAACAACGTTGCAAAAATTACACACCAGTTATTTGGCTACCTACTTGTTGGCTAAACACAGTTTAGTTTTAAGGTGGTTTATAGTATAACTGGGAGGACTAAACAAGGAGGAAAAATAAAAATGTCTGTAATTTCTATGAAACAACTTCTAGAAGCAGGTGTTCATTTTGGTCATCAATCTAAAAAATGGAACCCAAAAATGAAAAAATATATCTTTACTGTACGTAACGATATTCACATCATCAACCTAGAAGACACATCTGCACAAGCAGATAAGGCTTACTTCTTTATCAGAGATATGGTAGCAGCCGGCAAAACAGTTCTTTTTGTAGGAACTAAAAAACAAGCCCAAGAGGCAGTTGAGCAAGATGCTCAAAGATGCGGTATGTTCTATATGAACAATCGTTGGTTAGGTGGTACTTTGACTAACTTCAAAACCATCCGTTCTCGTATCGAGAGATTAAACAAACTTAACCAAATGGAAAAAGTTGGTGAGTTTGAACTTCTACCTAAGAAAGAAGTTATCAAACTAAGAGCAGAAAGAGAAAAACTTGAAAAAGTTCTTGGCGGTATCAAAGACATGAACGACCTACCAGGCGTTATGTTTGTTGTAGACCCTAAGAAAGAACACATCGCTGTTAAAGAAGCTCGTAGCTTAAATATCCCAATCGTAGGTATTGTTGATACTAACTGCGATCCAGACGATGTTGATTACGTTATTCCTGCCAACGATGACGCTATCCGTTCAGTTAAACTTATCGTAAGTGCTATGGCTGACGCTGTTATCGAAGCTAAAGAAGGCGTTCAAGTAAGAGACGTTGATGCTAACGAAGAAGAAAAAGTTGACTTAGCTCAAGCAATCGAAACTGTTGAAAATGTTAATGAATAATTTTGATTATTAGGGGAGATAAAATTATGTTTAGTGCACAAGATATTAAAGATTTGCGTGCAAGCACTGGTGCTGGTATGCTAGACTGCCAAAAAGCTCTTAAAGAGTGCAATGGCGATATGGATAAAGCAATCACTTACCTTAGAGAAAAAGGTATAGCTGCTGCTGCAAAAAAAGCATCAAGAATTGCTGCTGAAGGTATTGTTTCTTCATACATTCACCTTGGTGGTAAAATTGGTGTTCTAGTAGAAGTTAACTGCGAAACTGACTTCGTTGCTAAAGGCGAAGCTTTCCAACTATTGGTTAAAGACATCGCTATGCAAATTGCTGCTGCAAAACCAGAATTTGTAAGAATTGAAGAAGTTCCTGCAGAAAACCTAGAAAAAGAAAAAGAAATCTTAACAGCTCAAGCTCTTAACGAAGGCAAACCTGCTGCTGTTGTAGAAAAAATGGTTCAAGGTAGAATCAAAAAGTATTACCAAGATGTATGCTTAATGGAACAAGCTTTTGTTAAAGACCCATCAAAAACTATCACTGACCTTATCACAGAAGCTACTTTGAAAATTGGTGAAAAAATCACTATCCGTAGATTTGTTCGTTACGAAATGGGCGAAGGTCTTCAAAAGAGAGAAGATAACTTTGCTGAAGAAGTTATGAAACAAACTACAAACGCTTAATTTATAAGTATTTGTTAAGAACACTCGCAAGTCGGGTGTTCTTTTTTTGTCTTTTTATATAATTAATATAATTTATATACTTTATTTTGCGTATTTTGCAAAAATTATTTGCAAAAATTAAGCATATCTAGTATGATTATACTGTATATTAAAATATTAAGGTGGTATATAATGCAACTAGAAAATTATGATGAAATTATGCTAGAATACGAAGGCAATTTAGAACAAAAAATTGATAGATTAAAATACGAATATTCAATTATTCGTGCAGGCAGAGCCAATGCTCGTATGCTTGATAAAATTACTGTAGATTATTACGGTTCTCAAACACCTATTAACCAAATGGCTAATATCAGTGTGCCAGAAGCACGTATGATACTTATCTCTCCTTGGGATATCAATATGGTTAAAGAAATCAACAAAGCTATCCAAGCTAGTGACCTAGGTGTTAACCCAAGTGATGACGGTAGGGTAATTAGACTTGTTTTCCCTATGCTTACTGAAGAAAGACGTAAAGAAATTGTTAAACAAGTTAAGAAAGTTTGCGAAGATATCAAAATCGGTCTTAGAAACGAACGTCGTGACGTTTTAGAAATCTTCAAAAAGGCAGAAAAAGACAAACTTATGAGTGAAGACGAAAAGAAATCTGCTGAAACAGAAGTTCAAAAACTTATCGACAAATATAACGCTATGGCAGACGATATCTGTGCCAACAAAGAAAAAGAAATTTTAGAGATATAGTTTTTTTTGGAGGAATTGTGGGTATTTTTAAAAAGAATAAAATCGACTACCAAAGATTACCCCAGCATATTGCGTTTATTATGGACGGCAATGGTAGATGGGCTAAAAAACGTGGCTTTGTACGCACTGTTGGTCATAAAAACGGAGTTGTTTCTTTAGAAAAAGTTATAAAACATTCTTATAAATTAGGAATAAAAGTTATTTCATTTTTTGCCTTTTCTACAGAAAACTGGGATAGGCCAAAAGACGAGGTTGATTATATCTTCAAACTTGTAGAAGATTATCTTAAAGATAACAAAGCTAAGTTTGTAGAAAACAATATAAAAATTAGAATTATTGGAGATATAACAAAACTAAAAAAATCTCTACAAAAACATATTATCGAAGCACAAGAACAAACAAAAGACTGTGATGGGTTATCTGTTAATGTATGTCTAAACTATGGCTCTAGGGCGGAGATAATTATGGCTATTAACCAAATTATCAAAGATGGTATAAAGCAAGTAGATGATGAGATTTTTAGAAGATATCTTCAAACACAAGGCATAGTTGACCCAGACTTAATTATTAGGACTAGTGGCGAGTATAGACTAAGCAATTTTATGCTTTATCAAGGGGCTTATTCTGAACTATACTTCCCAAAGACACGTTGGCCTGATTTTAAAGAAAAACAACTAGAAAAAGCAATTATCGAATACCAAAAACGCGAACGTCGTTTTGGCAAAATTTAAAGGGGAGTTTTGTACTAATGAAACAAAGACTAATAACAGGCTCAATGCTTGTTTTGATGGTGGCTGCATTTTTGTTGCTTCAAACAGTATTGGCACAATTATTTGACATTTTTGTAGGTTTAGTTAGTGTTTTATGCACTATCGAATTTAGCAATTTGTTAATAAAAATGGGCAGACCAAATAACAAAAATATCGCTATTGGTTATGCAGTAGCACTATGCATAGTTAATATTTTGTTTGTAACACTTGGTTTTACTGCGATATATTTGTTTATTACTGATATTGTATTAATGTTGATATTATTTGCAGTAGATTATTTACTTGCAATTACTGTTTATCGCAATGATTTAAACACTGATACTTTTAAAGTATCTACAGGTATGACACTTAATAGATTTGCTTTGTTCAAATCTACTAACACATTATTTGCAATGGTATATCCATCATTATTATTTGCATTTATGTATTTAATCAACCATTTTGGACATATTGGTTTTAGAGGTATCAATGCTTCACTTAACAGTGTTAACCTTGGACTTATGGGTATTTTGTTGGTATTTGCTATTGCTTCTATGTCAGATACTTTAGCATATATTTTTGGCTCAATGATACGTGGACCAAAATTATGCCCAAAAATTAGCCCAAATAAAACCATTTCTGGTGCCGCTTTTGGTCTAATTGGTGGTATGATTGGTGCTGTTGTTGTATATATTATTTTTGCTGCAATTTATCCTGCACTTGGTATGAAATTGTGGTGGAAATATCTTATTATAGGTTTCTTTGGTTCTATGGTATCTCAACTTGGAGATATATTTGAATCATACCTAAAACGCAAAGCTAACGTAAAAGATACTTCTAATATTTTGCCAGGTCATGGCGGTGTGTTAGATAGAGTCGACGCTATATGCTTTAACACTTTATTTGTATTTATTTGTATGATGCTAGTTTTAGCATAATTTAGGGGGAGTAATTTTGTCGTTACTACTTAGTTTTGGTTCGTTTATGGAATCGGTCTTATATATTTTGCTTGCCCTTGTTGCCTTGCTTGTGATGATTATGATTCACGAGCTTGGACACTACACTGCAGGCAAATTACTTAAGTTTAAAATAAACGAATTTTCAGTAGGTTTTGGAAAGGCTCTATGGTCCAAAACAAAAAAATCAGGAGAAAAGATTTCTCTACGTTTGATACCTTTGGGTGGTTATTGTGCCTTTGAAGGTGAAGACGAAGATGGCAAAGAAAATCCTGAAGCTTTTAACAATCAAAAACCTTGGAAACGTCTCATAGTTTTGTTTATGGGTGCTTTCTTTAATTTATTGTCAGGGGTTATATTTTCTGTTATTTGTTTAACTTGTTTTGGCTATGCAGATAGAATCCAAGTAACTTCAGTCAACTATGATCACAATCCATACCAAACTCAACAAGAGTGGTTTATGGAGGGCGACATTATATATGGTGTAAATGACGAAAAAACAACATTTGTCTACGACAAATATTTTACACATATGATTGTCGGCTACGAAGACACTCAAACATTTAATGTAAATGTTTTGCGTGATGGCAAAAAAGTTGTTGTTAAAGCAAATATTCATTATGAACAATTAGTAAGCATTACTGATACTAATGGTAGAGTTTTGTATGCTTTGACTACTTCTACAAAAAACTTAAAAAATACTGACTATGTTTATTATCTAGAACACGATGCAGAAGAAGGAATATATTATCTAAAAGCTACCAACGACGTTAACGTTAAGTATGAAAGTGACACAAAAGGCGTATTTACTATAGGTGATTTGAGACTAAAAGTTACTAATGACGGTCTTGAAAGAGCTATGATTGGTATCGGTACAAAATACTATAGATATGGCTTTTTTGAAGCATTATTAAATGCAGTGCCATTTACTTTGGGTTGGGCTTGGAAAGTTTTAATTTTTGTATTTAATTTAATTATAGGCAAAGGCTTGATTACTAATTTGACTGGTCCTATAGGCACTATTAGTACTATGGCTAGTGTTAGTCAGGCGCACATTAGCAATTTCTTTGTGTTGTTGCCTATGTTATCTGCCAACCTTGCAGTACTTAACTTGTTGCCTGTGCCCGCACTTGATGGTGCAAGAATGGTCTTTGTTGCGATAGAATGGATATTTAGAAAACCTATCAATCGCAAGGTCGAAGGTTATATACACACTATAGGTATGCTTGTATTATTTGCTTTTGTCATAGTTGTAGATTTGTTGCATTTTATTTTGTAAGTGGTAGGGCAAAAGTTTTTTTGCCTTACCATATTTTTTATAAAAGGATAAAGTTATTATGAATTACTCATTGATGGATTATATCAACGCAAAAACAAACAATGAATTTTCGTTTTTAAAATTAAGCGAAGTTGTCTATTTTCAAAACGAACCAAAATGTATTGTTAGCTTTATCTATGACGAAGATTTGCCAAATTTGACCGAAGAACAAAAACAAAAAATATCAATGTTGGTTGAAAAAAATCTTGAGTTAACTTCTCCTATCGAAGTAAAAATAAGAAAGGCTTATCTTGATGAAAATTTGATATATAAGTTTGTTGTCAATTATTTTGCGACTAATCACACCAGTATAAAAGATAACTTTAACCAAAAAACTGTACAAGTAACAAAACAAAACAAACAAGTAAAGATTAACTTTGTTTTAGATGATTTTGTTACAGATTATTTTGAAAAAAAAGACATCAAAAACGACCTTATCTCAAAACTTAACCTTAACTTTTGCGGTAGCTTTTTGATAAGTATAGATACATATAACTTGGACTCTAAAGAGTATGACGAGTTTTTAAAAGAGCGTCAACGCAGAGTAGAAGAGATAAGTGTAGCAACAGCTTATGTAAACAACCTAAATCGTAGATTTAAAGTAGTTAACAAACAAACTTTAATCGGTGAAGATGTTGACGTTGACCCAGAACATATCATCTTAAAAGAAGCTACAAACAGAGTTTTTGCAGGTAAGGTAAAGTTTCTTACTATGAAAACATACAAGTCAAAACGTCTTGTAAAAGGTCCTGATGGTGAAAAAGTACCTATGGAGAAACAATACTTCAATTTTGTTTTGCAAGACGGGGCACTTAATATTCATTGTGTGTGCTTCCCAAATAAGGCTAGTTTGCATAAAATGAATCTTTTAAGTGATGGCTCTACAGTAGTTGTTAGGGGTGATGTTGAAGTATTTAACGAAAGATATAGCCTTAGAGTAAAGGACCTATCTTTGTGCGAGATAAGTGACGACATTGTTTATGATACACAGTTTAAAAAAGAAACTACAGACTACAACTTTGTAAAACCTCAACCTTATGAAAGTGCCTCTCAATCTAACTTGTTTGAAACTATAAAAACAGAAATCAATCCAAAGGCTGTAGGCAAAAGTTTTGTTGTGTTTGACTTAGAAACAACAGGTCTAGATTTTGAAAAAGATGAAATCATTGAAATAGGCGCCGTAAAAATCATTGATGGTATAATCAAAGAAACTTTCTGGTGTTTTGTTAAACCGTCAAAACCAATACCAGCAGAAGCAAGCGCTATCAACAATATTACTAATGAGATGGTTGCTAGTGCCAATACTATCAATCAGGTACTGCCAGACTTCTTTAAGTTTACAAGGGGTGCGGCTCTTGTAGGGCATAACGCTATAGAATTTGACTGCAAATTTATCGATGCCAATGCTAAAAGACTAGGTTATAATTTTGACAACCCTAAATACGATACGCTTATGATGGCAAGGGCAAAATTGTCTAACTTAAGACATCACAACCTTAAGACTGTTTGTGGATATTTGGGTATAAGTTTGGTCGGAGCGCATAGAGCTATAAACGATACTATCGCTACTGCAGAAGTTTTTTTAAAATTATTATAATTAATACTTGAAATCTATAATACTATATGTTATAATACATATGCTTATATATGATGCTTGTTAAGAGTGGGGCGACCCACTCTTAATTGTTAGTTAGGGGGTATTATGCCAAGCAAAACTGAAAAAATGGTAATAGACTATATTTCACCTATTGTAGACGGGCTAGGTTATGAGCTTGCTGATGTGGAGTATGCCAAAAAAAATACCGGTATGAATCTTACTGTGTTTTTGGCAAAAAAAGATCTTAGTCCTATCACAATCAACGATTGCGAGATAGTTCATCGTGCTATAGACGCACCTTTAGATGAGCTTGATCCTACAAACGGCGCTTCGTATACACTTAATGTGTCTTCGCTTAGTTTAGATAGACCGTTTAAGTATGAGAGAGATTATGAACGTTATCTAGACAAAGAAATCGTTGTCAAACTATACGCAGTATATGAAGGTAAAAAAGAGTTTGTTGGCATTTTGAAACAGTTTGATGCGGACAAAGTTACCTTACAACTTGACAATCAAACATTGGACATACCAAGACAAAAAATTGCTGTCTGTCAACCATATATAAAATTTTAGGAGAAATTAAAAACAATGATAAACAAAGATTTTTTTAACGCACTTGATGATTTAGAAAAAGAAAAGAAAATCAATAAAGAGTATTTTATTGAATCTCTAGAGCTAGCTCTTACTTCTGCTTATAAGAAAAATTTTGGCGAAGCAAAATCTGCAGAAGTAAAACTTAACCCAGAAAAGCACACTATCAAAGTATACAGTTACAAAACAATTGTAGAAAATGAAGACGCTATCGAAGATCCAGACAAACAAATGACTTTAGAAGAAGCAAAACAAATCAAAAAGTCTTATAAAGTTGGCGATACTGTTATGGAAGAAGTTACACCAAAAGACTTTGGTCGTATTTCTGCTCAAATCGCAAGACAAGTTGTTATGCAAAGATTAAGAGAGGCAGAACATCAAGTAGCTATAGACGAACTATCTGAAAAACAAAACGAACTTATCACTTGCATTATTAGACGTGTAGAAGCAGGTAGTGTATATGTAGAAATACCAGGTACTCAAACAGAAGGTGTTTTGCAAGAAAAAGACCAAATCCCTGGCGAGACATATCAAGTAGGCGCAAGATTAAAAGTATATGTAAAACCTATCAAAGAAAATATGAAAGCAACTTGCGTACCAGTATCTCGTAGCAATGCAGGTTTTGTTAAGAGATTGTTTGAACTAGAAGTACCAGAGATCGAAAATGGCGAAGTAGAAATCAAAAATATCGTACGTGAAGCTGGTTACCGTACAAAGATGTCAGTTTATACTACTAACTCAAACCTTGACCCAATCGGTGCTTGTGTTGGTAACAAAGGTATGCGTGTTAATGCAATCGTTGCAGAACTTAACGGCGAAAAAATCGACATTATCGAATGGTCAGAAAATCCACTAGAATATATCGCAAGAGCACTTAGCCCAGCAAAAGTTGATACAGTTTATGCTCTTGAAGGCGACAAAACAGCACGTGCAGTTGTTAAAGATGACAAACTTTCTTTAGCTATCGGCAAAAACGGTCAAAACGTTAGACTTGCAGTTAAACTTACTGGTTGGAAGATAGACGTTAAGAGCGAAACTGCAGCTAAGAGTATAGATGGTGACTTGTTCTTAAACAAAGAACCAGAAGTATATGATATCGGTGACGACACTATCGACGATATTGATATGGATATAATGTCTGATTTAGACGAATAATATTAAAAAACAAAAGAGGTTGTTATGAAAGATACACCACTTAGAATGTGTATAGTTTGCAGACAAATGAAACCTAAGCAAGAACTTGTTAGGGTAGTAAAAAACAAAGATAACCAAGTATTTATAGACGACACTTTCAAAGCAAACGGCAGGGGTGCCTATATCTGCAACAACAAAGAGTGTATAACCAAGTGTATAAAAACTAAAACTTTAAACAAAGCTTTTAAGTCTAACATACCAGACGAAAACTACAAGCTTTTGGAGGATATGCTTGGAGAATAAAGTATCAACCTATTTAGGTTTTGCTATAAAAAGCAACAACATAATATATGGTATAGACAATTTAAGAGATTATAACAAAAAGTTATATTTGATAATTCTTTGCAAAACAGCCAACGACAAGTCATTGACAATAGCAAAGAATTTGAGAGAAAAAAACAAAAACTGTACAGTGATGACAACCAACAACAATACATTGTCGGAGCTGTTACATTTAGACAACTGCAAGATGGTCGGCATCAAAAACCACAGTCTTGCTCAAGCAATTATTGATAATGCATTAGACATATTAGTAGGGGTGAATTAATTTGGCAGAAATCGTTAAAGAAAAACAAAATCAACAAAATTTGGACAACATTAAACTAGTTGCAAAACTAAATAGTGATAGTGGTGTACCAACATTATTTAAAGAAGTAAAAAAGGCAAAACAACAGTTGTCTAGTTTTTATGATGGCTTAAAAGAAAAATATGCTGACATCAAAAAGGCTAGAGAACTTGCTCAAAAACAAGAAGCAATCAAAGCCGAAAGAGCAAAAGCAGAAGAAGTTAAGCCGGTAGAAAAAGTTGTCGAAGAAAAACCACAACAAAAAGTTGAAGTTCAACAACCAGCCGAAAAGCCAAGAGTTGTCGAACAAAAACAACCAGCTCCACAACAAAAACAAGCTGGTCAAAGACCTATCTGGCAAGGCAACAATCAACAACGTCCTGTTTATAACAACAATCAAGAGGGTCGTGGCAGATTTAACAATCAAGACAGACCTAGATTTAACAATGCTCAAGGCGATAAAAATGCTCAAGGTCAAAGATTTAATCCTAACAATAAGTTTAACAACAATCAACCTAGGGACAAAAAGCCGCTAGGTCCAAAACCTTCTTTTGGTTCTGCAAAAACTGCAAAGGCAGACTTAACAAGTGCAGCAAGTGTATTTGTTAATAAAGAAAGAGATTATTCTAACAAAAAGAAAACTCACGACAGACCACAAGAAGACAAAAAACTTAACAAAAAACAACTACTTAGCCGTGGACTTGTTGAAGAACGTAATATTGAAGAACGTATGGTTACAAGAAAACTAAAAATCAAAAAACCAAAACAAGAAGTTCAACAAGTTTATACAGCAATTACTAATGCAGTGATTACCACCCCTAATCTTACTGTAAAAGTATTGTCAGAAAAAATCGGCAAGCCAGTTACAGAAATTATCAAGCAACTTATGGGGCTTGGTATTATGGCAACAATCAACAGTACTATAGACTTTACTGCGGCAGAACTTGTTGCTAACGAACTTGGTATCACACTAGAGTTCAAACTAGACAAAACATACGAAGAACAACTTACAGAAACAACTAGCGAAGATAAAGATGCCAACTTAGAACGTCGTCCACCTATCGTTACTGTTATGGGTCACGTTGACCACGGTAAAACATCTTTGCTTGACTATATTCGTAAAACAAACGTTATCTCTGGCGAAGCCGGTGGTATAACACAACACATCGGTGCTTATTCTATCACTTGGAATAACGAAAAGATAACATTTATTGATACTCCTGGACACGCAGCGTTTACAAGTATGCGTGCAAGAGGTGCACAAATCACTGACTTGGCAGTTCTTATCGTAGCTGCTGATGACGGTGTAAAACCACAAACTGTCGAAGCTATCAATCATATCAAAGCAGCTAAAGTACCTATGATAGTTGCTATCAACAAAATTGATAAGCCAGAAGCTAATATAGACAGAATCAAACAACAACTTACCGAGTATGAAGTTTTACCAGAAGAATGGGGCGGTGACGCAATTATGGTGCCTATCTCTGCAAAAGCTGGTACTGGTATAGATAAACTTTTGGAGATGATATTGTTAGTAGCAGAAATGCAAGACTTACGTGCTAACAAAGACAAAGGTGCAGTTGCTACCGTAGTAGAAGCTCGCCTTGACAAAGGTAAAGGTCCAGTAGCTAACGTTATTGTTAATAATGGTACTTTAAAAATCGGTGACACTGTTGTTTCTGGTTTCTGCTTTGGTCGTGTAAGAGCAATGATTGACGACAAAGGCAAAAACATTGTTAAAGCAGGTCCTTCAACACCAGTATCTATACTTGGTTTTGACAACGTACCTAACGTTGGCGACAAAGTTCAAGCCGTTGACGAAAAATTAAGTAAAAACGTTATTCAAGAGCGTAAAGCTAAGATGGCTAACGAAATGGCAGAAAAAGGTCTTGGCACAAGCCTTGATGATTTCTTAAATCACTCTCCAAGTGAAGATAAGAAAGTTCTTAACCTTATCATCAAGTCAGACGTTCAAGGTTCTGCAGAAGCATTAAAACAAATGTTGTCTAAAGTAAACTCTGACGAAGCTGAAGTAAAAGTTATACACAGCGCAGTTGGTGCCGTTACAGAAACTGACGTTCAACTTGCTCAAGTATCAAATGCTATTATTATTGGTTTCAATATCAAAACTGATAACAAAGCCTTGTCTTTGGCAGAACATAGCGGAGTAGAAATAAGACAATATAGCATCATTTACGAAGCACTTGACGACGTAGAACATGCTATCAAAGGTATGGCTGCTCCTAAATATGAAGAAAAAGTTGTCGGTCATGCAGAAGTTAGAATGCTATTTAAGATTAGCAGTATCGGTACTGTTGCAGGTTGCCGTGTACTTGATGGCAAAATTGTACGTAACGGACTTGTTAAAGTATTGCGTAAAGACAATGTAGTATTTGAAGGTAAAATCGCTACCTTAAAGAAAGAAAAGGACGATGCAAAAGAAGTATTGTCTGGCTTTGAATGTGGTATCAAAATAGATGGTTTTAACGACATCTTAGAAGGTGATATCATCGAGTGTAGCGTAAGAGAAAAAATACAAATTGACTAATTAAAAGGAGAGATTATGTCAGCAACAAGACTAGAAAGAATAAACTCTCAAATACAAAAAGAACTATCATTAATTATCAATAACAAAGTTAATGATACACGCATAACTGGTTTTGTAAGTGTCTTGCATGTAGACACTACACAAGACCTTAAGTTCTGCAAAGTATATGTTAGTATATACGACAAAGAAAAGGAGAAGGCTTTTGAAGCGATAAATTCTGCAAGCGGATTTATTAGAAAATGCCTTGCTTCTAGCATAAAATTAAGAGAAATACCAAAGTTGATTTTTGTTCTTGACGATGGTATCGAATATAGCGACAAAATAAACAAAATTATCAACTCGCTAGATATTCAACCTGTGGAGGATGAAGAATGATTTCAATAAAAAAAGTTACAAGTTTTTTGAAGTCATACGATTCTTTTGCACTATTTACACATATTAGTCCTGACGCTGATGCATTAGGTTCTACAAAAGCCCTTAAACTTGCACTAGAGAGTTTGGGCAAGACAGTATACGTTTTTTGTGACGGCGTACCTACAAAAAACTTAGAGTTTTTACAGGCTGACCTATGTCAAGATGTTTCTGTTTTGCAAGATGTACAAGTAGGTGTTTTGGTAGATTGCAATATGCCATACAGAACAGGTAGATATGCACAAGACTTTGAAAAACTACCAACAAAAATGTGTATAGACCATCACATTAGAGAAAAGTACAGATTTAATCTAAGATTTGTCAATACTGATAGTCCAAGCACATGTGATTTGGTATACAAAATTATCAAAGGGTTAAAAGTAAAAATCTCAAAAGAAATAGCGACCTTACTATATGCTGGCACAGCTACAGATACTGGTTGTTTTAAAAACACCAATACTACAGCTGGTTGCCATAGAGTAGCGGGTAGTTTGATAAGTAAAAAGTTTGACCTTGAGATGACTAACTTTTACTTGTTTAAGTATAAACCAAAAAAGCAAATGGACTTTTATCAATATTGCTTTAAGCATTTGCAATATTATTATAATGATAAAATTTTGGTTGTGTTTATACCTTTTAAAGAATATAGAAAAATCGCCGACATTGTAGAAACTGCAGGTATATTTGAATTTTTAACTGGTATCGAAGGTAACGAGATTATACTAAAAATTGTCGAAAAAGAACCTAAAGTTTATTCTGTGGCACTAAGATCAAATATCTATGCAAATGTTCAAGAGATTGCTACTCAATTTGGTGGTGGTGGTCATAAGATGGCTTCTGGCTGTCGATTTGAAGGTGAATACAAGGCTAACTTAGATAAACTTATAGAAGCTTGTAAGGTAGAGTTGGATAAGCATGATAGGGATAATTAATATAAACAAACCATCTGGTATGTCAAGTAGCCAAGTTGTTGTTCGTGTAAAAAAACTTACACATCAAGACAAGGTAGGGCACCTAGGCACATTAGACCCATTGGCTAGTGGGGTTTTGCCGATATGTATTGGCAAGGCAACTAGGCTATTTGATTATTTTTTAAACAAAACAAAACGTTACACTGCGACTTTTGAGTTTGGTAAGTTGACTACAACTCTAGATAGCGAAGGTGAAGTTTTAGAGCAAAATACAAAATATCCACCAAAACAAGCTGTTTTAGACGCTTTGGCTGGGTTAAAAGGCGAGTTAGAACAATATCCGCCTAAATATTCAGCAAAAAGTATTGGCGGTGTTAGGGCTTATGAACTGGCTAGGCAAGGTGTTGATTTTGAACTAAAACCAAAACGTATCACCGTTTATAGATTTGACTTATTAGAACAACTCGATGACAAAACTTTTGTTTTTGATATAGAGTGTTCTGCGGGTACATATATACGTAGTTTGTGTAGAGACTTAGCAGAGAGTTTAGGTTGTGTCGCTACAATGACCAATCTTATTAGAACTCAATGTGGCAAGTTTAACTTAACTGAAAGTGTTGAATTAGAAAACTTAACATTGCAAGATGTCGAGAATAACCTTGTAGATTTGAAAACTGCACTAAGCGATATGAAGATTTTTGATATGTCTAAACAACTTTTTGACAGATTGTTAAAAGGTTTAAAAACAAACATTAGATACAAAGATGGTGAGTTTTTGGCAATATGTGAGAATGTTGTTGTAGGCATTGTAGAAATAAAACAAACTGAGATTAAGATAAAGACTTATTTAAAAGAGTAGGTTATTATGATTAAATTTGGTCCAGCAGGCAACTGCGAATGGTTTTATCAAGAAAATAAAGCAAGTATGCAAGCTCCGGGTTGGCTATCAAAAAAAGGTTTGACAGCCTATGAGTATCCTTTTAGTCGTGGTGTCAATATGAACGAAAATACAGCTATTGCACTTGGCGAGAAGGCAAAAGAGTATGGTGTAGAAATTAGTGTTCACGCACCATATTATATTAACTTTGCCGGTACTGACGAAGTGCTGCTAGAAAAATCTTATGGTTATATTTTAAGTTGTTTAAAATACCTTAGATTATTGGGTGGCAAACGTTGTGTATTTCA
>JAZUPV010000100.1:0-21492 GCA_045605365.1 Clostridia bacterium | reverse complement strand
ATATTAGCGAACTTAAAGATAATATAAAACAAGCAGAAAAAGTGCTTAAGGTGTTGAATAAAAAATATAATAGATAATTAAAAAGAGGTTGTATACCTCTTTTTTTGCTATAAAATAATGCCTTTTAGAATTATTTATGATATAATAAACATATAGGGGAGATAAAGATATGTTAGAGACTTTGGACAAAGTTTTACTTAGTGACAATGTAGTAGAAGATTTTTATACACAATATGCTGACCAAGACTTCAAAAACTGGCTTGTTGGTATTTTGCCAGAAGTAGAAGATTGCAAAAATATGGAGCAAGACAATCCTTGGCATATATATGGTTGTTTAGATCATATTTTACACTCTGTAGAGATGATTAATAGCCAAACAAAAGATCTTGATGACAAAACAAGAAGACAACTTGCATATACAATGTTTTTACACGATATTGGCAAACCAGAGTGCAAACTAAGACGTTACTCTAAACTATATGGTAGAGAGATAGATAGCTTTTTTAATCATAACAAAGCTAGTACAAAAGTAGCCGATAGGGTGTTGGGGCAATTTGGCTTTGACCAACAAGAACAAGCCAAGATAAAACACCTTGTACACGAACACGATATTTTTATGTTTATAACAATGAACCCAGACGGCAACAAATATCATAAACCTTTGACCTATGGTCTTATTGATGAGTTGGTTGACGATTGTAGCAGTGTAGGTGACGGTAGAGAAGTATTAGGTCAACTTATTATGGTTGGTCGTGCAGACAACCTAGCCCAAAACCCAGAGATGACAGCAAACTCTCTAAAGATGCTTGATAAAATGCAATCTATGTTGACTCAAGATGACAAACAAACTTTTACAAAATAAAGGATAAATATTGTGGATTATTTTACAAAAAAGGCAAAACACGCCTATCAATGTTACAAAAAAGGCATAGCCCGTCAAAAAGTATATGCCGTTGTAGAAAAGGGCGACAAATATGTCGTTTTAAAAATTAAACGCAAAGAACAAGAAGAATATTGCCTTGCTGGTGGTGGTATAGAAAAGGGTGAAGATATAGCTACCGCAATCAAACGAGAAATAGCCGAAGAATTGAGTATGGACGTAGAATTTGTTCGTATGTTAGGTTCTTTTATGACTAAGTCAAAATGGACATATAAGAATAAAGAATTTTTTGTAGATGACAATATCAATGTTGTCTATACAAAGTTTGTTAAATATTCTAAAGATGACACCTTTGGTGTAAAGGGAGAGTTTTCTCAACAAGACTCTATCGCAGAAATAGACCAACAAACAATGCTTGATACTGTGGTAGAGTTTACCAAATACGGTATAAAATTGTAACCATAATGGTTGCAATTTTTTTGTTTTAGGGTAGTAACAAATTTGGCATAATTTTAATAAAATGTAATATACCCTACATAAGTGCAAGGAGTGTTTTTTGTCGCTTAAAAAACGGGTATTATGCTTTTAGGAGAAATTATGGATAAATTTTTGATAAATGGTGGCAAAAGGCTAAACGGTGAGATTGACGTGCCTTGTGCAAAAAACTCATATCTTGCTATACTTGCCGCCTGTATGTTGTCAAAAGACACGGTTGTTTTGCATAAATGTCCCAATTTTAGTGATATTAACAAAATGCTACAAATACTATCAACCTTGGGATGCAAAATATCAAAAAATAACGATACAATACATATAGATTGCTCCAACGCCAACAAGTACGAAGTACCACAAGATTTGGCTAGAGAAATACGTTCTTCGATATTTCTTATGGGGGCGATTCTTAGCAAACTGGGCCGAGCAAAAGTTTCATATCCTGGTGGGTGTGATATAGGCACAAGACCAATAGACCTACACTTAAAAGGTCTAAGAGCACTCAATATAACAATAACCGAAAGGCACGGCTTTATAGAGTGTGACGCAAACAATATAATAGGCTCAGATGTGCACTTAGATTATCCAAGTGTTGGCGCTACCGAAAATATAATGATGGCAGCTGTATATGCCAAGGGTGTTACCCAAATATACAACGCCGCCAAAGAACCAGAGATAGTAGACTTGCAAAACTTTATCAATAGTATGGGCGGCAAAATATATGGTGCGGGTACTAGCACGATAACTATTGTAGGGGTAGACAGTCTGCATTCTACACAATACACCCCTATACCAGACCGCATTATTGCGGGTACATACCTAATAGCCGGAGCCACCTGTGGTGGAGATATAACTATAAATAATGTAAACTACCAACATATTTACTCGTTAATTACAAAAATTAAAAATTCTAGTTGCAATATTTCTATCGGTAATGATAAAATAAGATTAGTCAGTACAACCAGACCAAAAAGTTTTGAAACAATAGAAACTTTGCCTTATCCTGGTTTCCCAACTGACCTACAAGCGCAAGCTTTAGTTATGCAGACCATAAGTCAAGGTACTTGTGTCATAGCAGAAAACCTTTTTGAAACACGTTTTAAACACGTGCCCGAATTAATCAAAATGGGCGCAGACGTCGTCGTCAAAGGCAAAATCGCTGTGGTAAAAGGTGTATCTAATCTTTATGGAGCAGAAGTAACAAGCCACGACCTAAGGGGTGGAGCGGCGTTAACTATAGCTGGTCTTGTGGCTAAAGGTTATACTACTGTCAATGATGTTTATCATATAGACAGGGGTTATTATAAACTAGAAGAAAGTTTTGCTAAGTTGGGTGCTGATATAAAACGTATAACTTAAAAAAGGGTGACTAATGAAAACAAAAAGGTTAATCATCATACTTAGTATCATTGCTGTTTTTGTTGTAGTGGTTGTGTTGTCTTCTACGGTGTTTACTTTAAAGAAAGTAGAAATCAACTTTTATGACAAAAATGATGTCTTGATAGAAGATAACAATACATTGCAATATTTTAGCCAAGACAGTATCGAAGGTATTATAAAAAGTGGCAACTTTAAGTTTGGTCGCAATATGTTTTTGTTAAAGAAAAAACCATACTATTCTCGTCTAGAGAGCAAAAACCCATACTTAAAAGTCATCGATATCACCGCAAAATTCCCAGATACTTTGGTAGTAAAAGTAGTCGAAAGAGAAGAGTTTTATTATACAAATTTGGCCAACAACAAATGCGCCATACTCGATGGTGAGTTAAAACTTTTAAACATAGTAGACAACTCTCAAGTTGACCCTTATGACTATATATATGTAGACCTTGATTTGGACCAAGCGACAATAGGAGAGTTTTATAATTCTACCGATAGCCAAAAAGTTTTGTCTCAAGTAAAAGATAATTTGTTTATTTCTACCTTAGACACTCTAAAAGCTATACAACTTATACAAAGTGTCGATATTAGCCTAAATTATATGACAGAAAACACTATCGAAAAATGCCTATGGCTTGATATTCAAACCCGCCAAACAGATAGTACAGGTTCTACACTTGCAGGGGTAAAAATCAGTATCGAAAACCCAGCTCAAAACCTAGAAGACAAAATATATAAAGCACTCGTTGCCTATAATACATTTTTGACAGATGCTGAGCATCTAACAAAAACTCAAACAGGTATCATAACTGTAAGAGACGATTTAGAATTTGGCTGGAGCGAAAGCTAAAATTAATATAAAAAACACTAACAAGGTTATAATTTAACCTTGTTTTTTGTTGTTTTTGTGCCAAAATAAGCTTTTTTAAAAAGTATTAAATATGCTTAAAACAATTTGACAATTTTTTGTGCTATATTTATAATATTAGTATGATATTTTGATGATGGGGTTTTATACTCAAAATATGGCTCTATCACTAATAAAAAGCAAACAAAAGGCGGGGCTAAATGGCAAAATCAGACGTTGCAATATTAGACTTTGGTTCTGAAAAAATCAGTGTTATTATTGGTTCTCGAGATGTCAACAATACCTTTAGTATCAAGGGTGTCGGCGAGAGCGAATACGCTGGCTTTATGGACGGAGAATTTTTACAACCAGAACAATTAAAACTTGCTATGGGTTTAGCTTTAACCAATGCAGAAGTTAATTCAAAGACAAAAATAAGCAAACTATACGTAGGTGTGCCTGCTGAGTTTTCTTTCTGTGTTTGCAAAAGTGTCACTCAAAATTATGCTCGTAGCAAAACAGTTACTCAAGAAGATATTGACGAGCTGTTTGACAGGGCAAACGATTTTAAACAATACAAAGGTCACACCGTTATCAACCAATCAGCTATCTATTATGTTTTGGACGACAATGGCAAAGAGACCAACCCTATAGGGCTTATTACTTCAAAGCTAACCGGCTGCTTGTCATTTATCTTGGCAGAAAATAGTTTTGTTAGTTTGATCAATAGTTTTAAGTTAGACCTAGACCTAGAGAGAGTAGATTATATTTCTAGTGTTCTTGCAGAAAGTCTATATCTATTTGACCAAGAGACTCGTGATAGATATGCGATTTTGGTAGATGTAGGATATATCACAACAAGCGTTAGCCTTATAAGGGGCGACGGGTTGTTGTTCTTAAAGAGTTTTTCTATGGGTGGTGGACATATCACTGCAGACTTGTCAGAATGTTTAAAACTTAACTTCAACCAAGCAGAAGTTTTAAAACGCAAGATTGTCTTAAGTATAGACCCTACCGAAAGCGATATTTACGAAGCTGTTGTAGATGGTGCAGTGATGCCTATCAAAGCAAAAACAGCCAACGAAATTGTAGAATGTCGTATAGAAGAAATCGCAAAAGGTATACTAAAATGTCTAAGCCTATGTGCTTATGAATATCCAGACTACATACCTATTAGTTTGACAGGTGGTGGGTTATGTTACCTAAAAGGTGCAAAAGACCTACTTAGCAAACTAACCGGCAAAAATGTAGAGATGGTAGTACCACCAGTGCCACAACTAAACAAACCACATTATTCTTCAAGCATAGGTTTGTTAGACGCAGCACTAAAACAAGAAGAAATCAACAAAAACCGCAATAGTTTTTGGAATAGATTAAAATCAATATTTTCATCAAATCACTAGGAGGAAGAAATGTATAATTCAAACAATAATATCAGTCAAGTAGCCAACATCAAAGTTATCGGTATCGGTGGTGGCGGTAACAACGCAGTTAACCGTATGGTTGCAGCTAATATCACAAGTGCACAATTTGTTGCAATCAACACAGACAAACAAGCATTGCTTATGAGCAAAGCAACTCACCGTATCCAAATTGGTGAAAAATTAACACGTGGTCTTGGTGCAGGTGCAGAACCAGAAGTTGGTCAAAAAGCTGCCGAAGAAAGCAAGGCTGTTATTACAGAAATGCTAAAAGGTTGTGACCTTGCATTTATCACTGCTGGTATGGGTGGTGGTACTGGTACAGGTGCTGCTCCTATCGTAGCTCAAATCGCTAAAGAAATGGGCATCTTGACTATCGCAGTTGTAACAAAACCTTTCAACTTTGAAGGTCGCCGTCGTATGGAGAACGCAGAAAAAGGTATCGAAAATCTTAAAAAATATGTTGATACTCTAGTTGTTATCCCTAATGACAAACTTCTTAGAATTGTACCAAAAGGTACTCCTATTGTAGAAGCTTTCCGTTGTGCAGATGACGTATTAAGACAAGGTATCCAAGGTATATCAGACCTTATCGTTAACCCAAGCCTTATCAACCTAGACTTTGCAGACGTTAAGTCTATTATGAAAAATAAAGGTCTTGCTCATATGGGTATTGGCCGTGCCAAAGGCGAAAACAAAACTATCGAAGCTGTTCGTCAAGCAGTTCAAAGTCCATTGCTTGAAACTACTATCGAAGGTGCAACAGGCATACTTCTTAATGTTAAAGGTGGTCTAGACCTACCTATCGACGAAGTTGACGAAGCTGCAGAACTTGTTAGAGAAGTTGTTGACCCAGACTGTAACATTATCTTTGGTGCTGGTATAGACGAAGCTCTTAGCGAAGAAGTAGAAATTACAGTTATCGCAACAGGCTTTACTGGTGGCAAACACGCCCAAGCTCCAAAAACTCCAGAGTTTAATGCATTTGGTTCTAACAATGCTAACTTTGACAAAGACGAATATAGAGAAAGTCTACTAAACAGATTAGAAGGTAGAAATCAACAACAACCAGCTGAGCCACAACCACAACCAGAGCCAGAACAACCTAAAGAAGTAGAACAACCAGCTTCTTCTAGAGTAAGAATTGATGACTCTAACGTACCACCATTTTTACGTAGACTTACAAGAAGATAATCTTTAACTAGTAAAAAAAATATTGATAAAAAGAGCACAACAATTGTTGTGCTCTATTTTTTCGCTTATCAACTTGGTTAAAAGCAGAAAATGTTTTATAATACATCTAGGAGAAATATTTTATGACTTTTGACAAGGTTAACTCGCCAAAACAGCTTATGCAGTTTTTGGACGAAAATATTAATTATGGCGTTATAGACAAAGATGGCAATATCTATAACGATAGTAGTAGTGATGACTTTCAAAAAGTTTGCTTTACCGACTGGCAAACAAAAGATATTGAAAGTATTATATCAAGTGGTATAGGGCATTGTTATGACCAAGTAGAGATACAAAGACAATGGTTTTGTGACAATGGGTACAAGGTGTATACATTTTGGATAAGCGCCTATCAAGAAGGTATACCCAACTCTGGCTTTAGTCATACATACCTTGTGTATCAACAAGGTGGCAAATACTATTATTTTGAACACGCAGATTGTTGCAATAAGGGTATTTATCAATTTGATAGTTTGTTAGACGCAGTAAAATTTCAGGCTAACAACCAGATAAAATACGCAACAAGTTGTATCAAGCCAAAAGACAAGTATAGCGTATGTATCAAACTTTTCGACGAGCCACCTATAGGTCTTGATATGATGGGGTACTTAGATTTTGTTAATAGTTGCAAAGACTATAACATAGACCTATATAAAAAATAGCAAAAAAAAAGAATTTCAATTCTGGACTTTCGCCTGTGCCTAAAAAAAATAAGGTCAATGAAGTTCTATAAACAGTAGAACATATTTAAATATAATTGATAACCCCTATGGTTAAAAATTTAACAAATTGGTGTAGATGTTGTTTAAAATCACAACGCTATTTACATAATTAAACTTTTGTGATAAAATATAAATATGGCAAATAAAGTATTTTTTGAAAAAGAAACAGAAAAACCAATAGATGAGCAATTTGTAAAACACGTGCCCTTTACAGTTACTACTCGTATGTTGCGTAGTGCAGCCAACAACGGTGGCTTGAGAGATGGCGAATTTTATGATGATTTTTTTATGCATATAGGCACATCTAGTTCTAACACTAGGTTTTATAACGCTCTAAGATATATTGCAAGTCACGGATACAAACCAACCAAAGATTTTAAAAAACTTTTTGATAAAGGTTATTATGGCAAAGATTGGGAGACGGCAAAAAAGTTTACCTTTGACCAGACAAACCTTGCTATGTTTGAAGAGACTATCTATGACCTAGTAGCAGTGATAAATATGAGAGATTTTGTCGCAAGGGCTGGTTTTGATAAGTTAGACCCACAAACTCTACAAAATATCCAAAACAACCTTGATATTTTAGAACAAAATGTCGTATCTGGTGAGAGTATACACAGTCAGCTACTTGCAAACAAACGACAACAAGAAGACGTTCATACTCAAATTGATAGATTAGCTATAAAAGAATACGGCGTAGACTTTAGACAGTCACAACCAACAACCGTATTGTGGGAGAGCCTTGGAGAGCACACTTCAAAAGACCCACGTAGAGAATTTATACTTAACTATGCTGCAAACGGTACTAATGTTAGTTTGACTGACAGTGATGAGTGGGTTAGTATGAGATGTATGGATAGTATGCTTGGCGATATGGTTCAGTCGTCAACTGCACACAAATCAAAAATGTGCATCAACTCGGCTATAAGATATTCTAACAAGACTGAGTTTGAGCCTTACCACGAACCACAAGATTTGGCAGATATATATTAATAACAAAAAATAAGACAAGTTTGTTTAAGACTTGTCTTTTTTATTGCTTTTTAGCAAAAACATATTGTTGTATATAGTGATACAATAAAGCCATGCAAATATATATAGAAGAAGTATTTTTTAACAATTTTTTATTAAATATAGCCGTTTTGACGCTTTCTTTGGTGTTTTTAGGGCAAAAAGTGTTCTGGGGTAAAGTTCTCTTGGCTACGACTTTTGGTGCTACAATCAGCCTTGTTATGCCTTTATTGGGTGTTTATGGTGTGTTTAAATATATAATTATTGCCATACAAGTTGCTGTTATGTGCTTGATAGTTAGTGACAAATATGGTTTGTTAAAGCACTTGTTTGAGCTGATTGTTTTTGACGGGTTTAATTTGCTACTGTATGGGTTGTTGATAACAGTTGTGTATATGGCGGGCGGAGACATAAGCAAGATAACAATATATAATTTGTGCATACCTACATATAGTTTTGTACTAGTTGTTTTTGTGTATACCTTTGTGCTGTACAAAGTGATTAAAAAATTTTATAAACACAAAAAACTATCAAGTTATTATTATAACTTAACTTTAAAATTTGCTAATAGAACGCATACCTTTAGAGCATATCTTGATACCGGCAACAAACTTGTAGACAACATTACTAACAAACCAGTGATAATTGTAGATTACAAAACTATCTATAAAATAGCCAATATTAACTTGGCAGATATACTGTTGCATAAAAATATCAAGCATCTTAACAACTGTCACTATATAGACTATTCTACTATATCTAACAAAAAACATTGTATGTTGGTGTTTGAACCGGAGCAAATTTTTGTAGACAACAAACTTGTTGATGGTGTTGTAGGGGTGAGTTTGGTTGGCTTTGACAAAAACGCAGACTTTAATGTTTTGCTTAGCCCAATGGTATTATAAGGAGAGATTATGAGTATAAAAAGTTTATTATCAAAAATTATCAATTTTGTTTTGCATAAAGACATATTTGAAGCTAGACAAAAACTAGTTGCTTATATCTGTGGTACAGAAGCCTTGCCACAACCACTAACAGCACAAGAAGAAAAGGATCTGTTAGACAAATTATCTTGTGACGACGAACAAGCAAAAGCCACTTTGATAGAACGTAACCTGAGACTAGTTATATATATTGCTCACAAATTTGAAAATACCGGCATAGAACTAGAAGACTTGGTCTCGGTCGGGGCAATAGGGCTTATAAAGGCGGTACAATCTTTTAACTTAGACAAAAATATAAAACTGGCTACCTACGCATCACGTTGTATCGAAAACGAAATTTTGATGCATCTAAGAAAAGTCACGAAACAAAAAGCAGAAATCAGCCTAGACGAACCACTCAACTATGACAAAGATGGCAATGAACTACTACTTTCGGACATATTGTCTACAGAACAAGATACCGTTACCAAAGACGTCGAAGCCAACGCAGAAAAACAATTTTTGTTGCAGGCAATTATGAAACTTTCTCCAAGAGAAAGGCAAATTATGGAGTTGCGCTTTGGTCTTAATAATCAACAAGAACAAACCCAAAAAGAAGTTGCAGATAGCTTAGGTATATCACAAAGTTATATTTCTAGGATAGAAAAGAAAATCTTAACCAGACTAAAAAAAGATATAACCAAGTCTGGCATAATTTAAAATTAGCTTATGTGAATAAAAAATCTCCAATAGGACAAGATATTGTAATATATTTTGTATTTTGGAGGGGAGTTTTGGCTAATAAAGTAATAATATGTGGCGTCAACACTGCACTTTTGCCCAAGCTTAAAGGCAAAGAAATCGCAGACCTTATGATAAAACTAAAACAAGGCGACAAACAAGCAAGGCAAATGTTTATTTTTAGCAATATGAGACTTGTGCTTAGTGTGGTACAGCGTTTTAGCACGGGTAGAGATAATGTAGACGATATTTTTCAAGTAGGGTGCGTGGGGCTAATTAAGGCTATGGAGAACTTTGACGAAGGGTTTAATGTTAAGTTTTCTACCTATGCCGTGCCTATGATAATAGGTGAGATTAGACGATTTTTGAGAGACAATACTAGTATGCGAGTTAGTAGAAGTCTACGTGATATTGCCTATAGGGCACTACAATCAAGAGAAAAACTCTCTACTCAAACTGCACCCGCCAGAGTAGAAGATATTGCAACAGATATTGGTGTGCCTTTGTGTGATGTGTTGTGTGCACTAGATGCTATTAGTGACCCGGTGTCTTTGTTTGAGCCGGTGTACAATGACGGCATAGATACTATGCTTGTTATGGAGCAAATCAAAGATAACAACAACACTAGCGACAAACTATTAGAGCACGTTGCTTTAAGAGAAGCTATCTCAAAACTTGGCAAACGTGAAAGGGATATCTTGAACCTAAGATATTTTTTAGGCAAAACGCAAGTAGAAATAAGCGAATATGTCGGCATAAGCCAAGCGCAGGTTAGCCGTTTAGAAAAGAACGCCTTGGCAGAACTAAAAAAATCTTTATAAAAATAGATAAGTTGTTAAGTTTACAACTTATCATTTTTTTTGTTATTATGTCGAATATTTTGTTTTTTAGTTGCATATATAAAACTAAATAGGAGAGCCTATGGAGACAACCTTTTTAGAAATGCGTGCAAAAGAAGTAATTAATGTGGTTGATGGTAGGTTATTAGGACATATAATTGATGTTGTGTTTGATATACGCACTAGCAGAATTTTAGGTTTTGTTGTGCCTGCTAGCAAGGGCTTTTGGGGGTGTTTTAAGCCAAGTCAAGAGATATTTATACCATATTGCAATATTTGTAAAATTGGCGAAGATGTTATGCTTGTCGAGTTATACAACTTGCCAAAAAATATCAAACAAAAAAAGGTAAACGCCCTAAAACAAGACAAATCTCAATCTATACCACAAGAGAGTGATTCAAAAGTTATAGAACTAGACAAAGACTTTTCTACTAAGGTAAAAGACGACAATTTTACCAATCAACCATAACCAAATAGTCAAAAAGGTTTTACTACATATTATCTTTGTGGTATACTATATACATAGGAGAAAACATATATGAAGTGTATATATTGTGGTTATGAAGATAGCAAAGTTATAGATTCTCGTTCTACAGACGAGCTTAACTCTATAAGACGTCGTAGAGAATGTTTAAAATGTGGCAAAAGATTTACCACTTATGAAACTGTAGAAAACACACCAATTTTGGTTATAAAAGCAGACAATTCACGTCAACCATTTGACGTTCAAAAAATTAAACGTGGCATAATAAAAGCGTGCGAAAAACGTCCTATCACTATGGCACAAATTGACGAGATGGTTTCTAATATAGAAAAGAAAATTGCCAACTCTCTAGACCAAGAAGTAAAGAGTGTTTATATCGGCGAACTTGTTATGGACGAGCTAAAACGTATCGACGAGATAGCTTATGTACGTTTTGCTGCAGTTTATCGCAAGTTTAAAGACGTAACTACATTTATAGAGTTTTTAAACAATATTTAGTTTTGTAAACAACAAAAAAGAGCATTGATTGTCAATGCTCTTTTTTTTATAATGTTATCCAGTATCTTTCTATATTGATGTCTTGGTCAACGATTTTTCTTGTATCTTCGTACTTGCCGCCATTGTGTATAATGCATTTTCTAGAAGCTGGGTTAGTGTCTTTGCAAGTTATAAGTACTTTTTTTATGCCAAGCTCTTTGCACTTTTGTAGACCTAGAGTTAATATCTTTTTGCCATAACCTTTGTTGCGTTCGTCTACGGCTATACTGTCGCCGATATGTCCGCCATAGTTTAACAAAAAGTCGCTCAAGCTATGCCTTATTTGTAACATACCGATTAGTTTGTTGTCGGTTTTTCGTACTAAAATATATTGTGTAGATGGCACAAAACCTTCTGGCAAGTTGTCGCCTTTTTGCCAGTCAATACATTTTTGATACCAAGTATCAAAATCATCATTTCTTAGTGTGCCGCAACCGTCCATACTAGACTCTGCGTCTAACATATTTTGTTTGTATTGTTCTACTTGAGATTTGTATTCTACAGTAGGTATAATTAATTCTAAGTCTTTCACAGTGCTTTCTCCTATTGTGAGTAATATACCACATTATTTTTTGTTGTGCAATATATTTGCTATTTTTTATAATATAGTGGGGTGTAGCTTTGTTGTGTTAAAGTGAAAAGGCTTTTAATATATATTATTATGGATAATTTTATTAGCCTTGACCAGGCAGAACTCGGCAAAAAATATAACGTAGTAGACATAAAAGCAAGTATCAATATAAAAAGACGCTTGTTAGATTTTGGTTTTGTTAATACGACCATTACTTTGGTTAATACTTCAACTTTAAAAGGCGTCTATCTTGTACAGATTAGAAACTACCTTATAGCCTTAAGAAAAAGTGAAGTAAAAAGTATTATGGTGGTAAAGGTATGAATAATTGTATATGTTTAGTAGGCAATCCCAATGTCGGCAAGACAACGTTGTTTAACGCATTAACCCACAGTAACGAGCACGTCGGTAACTGGCACGGGGTAACAGTAGACGCCAAGCAAAAATCTATACTTGTAGATAATGTGCCTTATACTGTTGTAGATTTGCCCGGTACATATAGTCTAAGTAGCTTTAGTTATGAAGAACAAGTTGCGGTAGACTTTTTGTTAAAAAACAATAACAAAATCATCAATATATGTGATGCTAACAACTTAGAACGCAATCTATACCTAACTTTGCAACTGTTAGAAGCTGCCCTTGATATATCTATAGCAATTAATTTTTGCAACGAAACAAAGGATAAGTTTGATTTGGACGTTTATAAATTGTCACAACTTTTAGGGGTGGGCGTCTATAAAATAAACCCAAAAAACAAAAAAGAAACAAAACAAAAACTTTTAAACTCTAACACAAAAGTTATTAACCAAACCTTGCCATATCTTAACGATATTGATACTAAATATTTGCAAAGTCTTATATCAAGCCGTTGCAAAGAACTAAACTTAAGTAGCAAGTTTTGTGCGATAAAACTCCTTGAGCAAGATTTTAGTATATTAGACAAACTAAACTTGTCACAAGAAGTTGTGGCAAAAATAAAGCAACACATATCAAACCGACCACAAGAAATATCTAATATAGCAGCATTACGATATCGACATATAAAGACAATCCTTTCTCAAGTAAAACACGACAAAAAAGACTATGTTTATTGTAAGTACAAAATAGACAAAATTATACTTAACAAATATCTTGCTTTGCCGATATTTTTGATGATATTGGCTGGGGTATTTTATATAACATTTTCTAGTGTTGGAGATTATCTTGGGCAGTTTATCAAGTGTCTTATTGACGATTGTGTCGGCGTGCCTATTAATAACTTTTTTGTCAAACACAACGTATCTATTTGGATAATAGACCTTGTTAATGTGTGTGTCATAAATGGTGTGGGTGGGCTACTTAGTTTTTTGCCGCAAGTGGTGTTGCTATTTATGTTTTTAGGTGTTTTAGAAGATAGTGGCTATCTCTCACGCCTTGCTTTTAGCCTAGAAGACGTTTTTTGTAAGATTGGATTATCTGGCAAGAGTATATTTACTCTGCTTATGGGGCTTGGTTGTGCCACTACAGCGACGATGACAAGCCGCAATCTAGAAGATAAAAATGCCAAGACAAAAGTTGCCCTTATCACGCCTTTTATGAGTTGTAGTGCCAAGTTGCCTATATACGCAGTGCTTGGCGTTACGTTTTTTGGCAAGAACAATATATTGATGATAATGGGGTTATATTTAATTAGTTTTGTTGTGGCCTTTTTAGTATCATCTATATTAGACAAAACTATCTTAAAAAACAAACAAATATCATTTATATTAGAGTTTGCACCTTATCGTATGCCAAGTATAAAGCGTATAGTTAACAATATTTACACCAACTGCAAACAGTTTATTATCAAGGTAGGTTCTTTGATACTTAGCCTTAGTGTGATTGTGTGGATATTGCAAAATTTTGATTTTAGATTTCAATACGTCATAATTAGCAATACAAAAAGTATTCTCCAACAAATATGTATGTTGATAGCACCTTTGCTTGCACCAATCGGCTTAGACAACTGGGGCATAGTGTCTTGTCTTATAGCTGGTTTTGTCGCTAAAGAAATGATAATAAGTACACTTGCCATTATCAACAATGCTCCCAATGTCAACAATATAGTTTCTGGTTTAGGGGCGACATTTTTAGTTAGTAATTCAGTAGTTCAGTTTACGCCACTTACAAGTATAGTGTTTATGATATTTGTTTTGTTGTATGTGCCGTGCTTGTCTACGCTTAGTGTTTTAAAACAAGAACTAGGCACCAAGTGGGCGATATTTTCTGTTTTTATGCAGTTAATTATTGCTTACAGTGTATGCTTGGTTGTATACAATGTCGGGCTACTTATATTGCACAAAAATACCTTATCAAGCATAATTGTTTTGATGAGTTTTTGTTTGATAATATTTAGTGTGGTATTTTGTTATAAATATCTATTTGTAAAAAACAAAAAATGTTCTCAAAATTGTCTAGGTTGCAACAAAAATTGTAACAAATTAAAACGATAACTTGGTTGCAAAAACCTTGCAATATGTGTTACAATACAAAATAGAGGATATTATGAAAAAACCATTAGTAGCCATAGTAGGCAGGCCAAACGTTGGCAAGAGTACTTTTTTTAATAGGGTTTGTGGTAGACGCATAAGTATTGTCGAAGATATGCCGGGTGTGACCCGTGACCGTATCTATGCCAATGCAGAGTGGTGCGGCAGTCACTTTACTATGATAGATACAGGCGGTCTTGATTTTGACAACCGCAATGACGAAATTCAAAAAAACATATTTGTTCAAGCTCAAGTTGCAGTAGACTTAGCTGATGTTATAATGTTTTTTGTTGATGGTAAAGATGGCTTAACCAACGGCGATAGAGAAGTTGCCGCTTATCTTAGAAAAAGCAAAAAACCAATAGTGTTAGTTGTTAACAAATTAGACAACAACGAAGTAGAAAAATCTTATGAGTTTTATGAACTTGGTCTGGGAGAACCACACCCAGTATCTAGCGAACAAGCCAAAGGTATTGGTGACGTACTAGACGAAGTTGTAAAACATTTTAAAACTAGAGTAGAAGTTGACCCTGACGAACAAGCGATAAAAATCGCCGTCGTTGGTAGACCTAATGCCGGCAAGAGCAGTATAACCAATCGTCTTCTTGGTGAAGATAGGGTAGTTGTAAGTAACGTCGCAGGTACAACACGTGATGCTATTGATACTCCATTTAAGTACGAAGGTCAAGATTATCTACTAATAGACACTGCGGGTATGCGTAAAAAGAGCGCTATCGAAAAAGGCAGCGTAGAAAGATACAGCATCTTGCGTTCTTTAGACGCAATAGAGAGAGCTGACATAGTACTTGTTGTAGTCGACAGTGTTGACAAACTAACTGAACAAGACGTTAGAATTATCGGTTATGTACACGAACAAAACAAACCTAGCATAATCGTTATGAACAAGTGGGACTTGATAGAAAAAGACGACAAAACATACAATCGTTTTGAAGAAAAACTTCAACAAGACCTAAAGTTTATGGATTATTTTGTATCAGTATATGTATCAGCATTGACCGGTACAAGACTAAACAAAATTATGCCAACTGTAGTTAGAGTGTTAGAAAATGCTTCTCGTCGTATAACTACAGGTGTACTAAACGACATCTTGCACGAAGCAATCTCTGTAAAAGAACCACCTAGCAAAAATGGTCGCAGACTAAAGATTTTGTTTGCTACCCAAGCCGGTGTAAAACCCCCAACATTTGTCATATTTGTCAACGATAGTTCGCTAGTGCATTTCTCATATGAGAGATACCTAGAAAATTGTCTACGTAGACATATGGAACTTGATGGAACTCCAATAAAATTAGTATTTAAAAATCGTAGCGAAAAAGAAGAATAAACAATGTCAATCGTATTAAAGTATATCTTACTTGTGGTTGGCTCATACCTTATGGGTAATATCAGCTTTGCAAGAATTGTTGGTAGATTCAAAAAAGTAGATATTACAAAACAAGGCAGTGGCAACCCAGGCACAATGAATATGATAAGAAACCAAGGCGTAGTACTTGGTGTTTTGACATTGGTGTTAGATATGCTAAAAGGCGCCATACCAGCAACTGTAGGATACTTTTTGTTTGGTGGGGCTAGTGACGTACCACAAAGTATGATTGGTGTATATGCTGCGGGTCTTGCGGTAGTTGTAGGACATATATACCCAGTATTTTACAAGTTTAAAGGCGGCAAAGGTGTTGCCTGTGTACTAGGTGTATTTGCCGTTGCCAATCCACTTGCTTTTGGTATAGTGTTTGCAATAGACCTTATATATTTGCTTATATTTGACTACGGCTCAGTATTTTCATTTATTATAGTTACTGTTGTTACCGTTATCGAAGCTATGCGCCCAACTCACCAAGGCAACTTGCCAGTTAGTATATTGTTGTTTGCGATATTCTTTCTTATTTGGTTTGCTCATAGACAAAATATCTTTAGACTACTACTTGGCAAAGAAAACAAAGCCAACTTTAGAGCTAGCCTAAAAAAGATAAAAACAAAAATGGAAGCAAAACGAGAATTAAAACGCAAAAACTCTAACGAAATGGGTTAATTGTATTATAAATAATCAATCTCAAACTTAACTGTTTGAGATTTTTTTATGCAGTTTTTACAATAATAATACTTTTGTTAAAAACAAAAACATATATATTGTTAAGTTAAATATATACACATTTTTGTTAAAAAATCTTCATATTGATATGACTGTTTGCATATATTTTATTATATACAAAAGGGAGGGAAGTATGAAATCCTACAATTTATATGAAGATATCGCAAAAAGAACAAGCGGTGACATATATCTTGGTGTGGTAGGTCCAGTTAGATGCGGCAAGTCTACCTTTATAACCAAGTTTGTCAACACCCTTGTTTTGCCTAACATACAAGATAAATATGACAAAGAACGTGCCATTGACGAACTACCACAAAGTGCCGATGGCAGAACAGTTATGACAACTCAACCTAAGTTTATCCCTAACGAAGCCGTCACCATCAATGTAGCAGATAATGTATCGGTTAATATTAGATTGGTAGATTGCGTAGGGTATATGATAAAAGGCGCTATGGGGCAAAGTGAAGGCAGCAAACCTCGACTTGTCAAAACACCTTGGTCTAGCCAAGCCATACCTTTTGACGAAGCCGCCGAAATCGGCACAAAAAAAGTTATCTCAGAGCATTCTACAATAGCTATAGCTATGACAACTGACGGTACTTTTAGCGAAATAGACAGACAAAACTATATCCAAGCAGAAGAAAAGGTAATTCAAGAACTAAAACAATGTGGCAAACCTTTTGTTGTTGTTCTTAACACCACCAAGCCAACCGAAGACCAAACCTTAACATTAGCACAAACTTTACAGTCAAAATATAACGCACCAGTCTTGCCTATAGACGTTGCCAATATGACACAAGAAGACTTAGACAACATCTTTAGTCATATCTTGCAAGAATTCCCGCTTGTTAGTTTGCAAATCAAAGTCCCTAAATGGATAGAAGCCTTGCCTTACGAAGACGAAATCGTCCAGGAAATCGTTCAAGAAGCCAAGGCGCTAGTCAACCAAGCCAACAAAGTAGGTGAGATAGATACAGCTCGTATAGCCTTTGCTGAGAGCCAAATATTTGAGCCTTTATCTATAGGTCAAATTCGTATGGGCGAAGGTGTAGCAGATATGACCATTGTGCCTAAGCCAGACTTGTTTTATCAAGTATTAAGTAGAGAATGTGGGTATGAAATAAAAGATGACTACCACCTTATTAGTTATCTAAAACAACTTGCCGTAGCCAAAGTAGAATATGACAAAATCAAAGACGCTCTAGAACAAGTAGAGCGAGATGGTTATGGCGTTGTTGCCCCTAGTATGGAAGAACTACACCTAGAAGAACCAGAAATAGTAAAACAAGGCTCTCGTTATGGTGTAAAACTAAAAGCTTCAGCCCCAAGTTTGCACCTTATGAAAGTAGACGTGCAGACAGAGATTAGCCCTATTGTCGGTACAGAACAACAATCAGAAGATATGGTCAAATATCTACTTGGCGAGTTTGAAACAAACCCACAAGGTATATGGGAGACCAATATGTTTGGCAAGTCTCTACACAGCTTAGTCAACGAAGGGCTCAACAGCAAACTTGTCCAAATGCCACAAGAAGCCCAAAAGAAAATGCGAAAAACCCTTAGCCGTATCGTCAACGAAGGCAAGGGCGGTATAATCTGTATTTTGTTATAAGTTAACAAAAAGTTGTTGCTAACAAACATCTCTCTTTAAAGAGTGGTTTGTGTCAGTATTTATTATAATAATGCCAACAAAAAAAACACCTAAGTAAATAGGTGTTTTTTGTTATTTATTATCCGTGCAAGTTAGCTCCGCAACCAGAGCATTTGCTGTTTGTTGCGTCGTTTTCGCAACCACAGTATGGACAGAACTTTTTGTTTGCTGGTATACCTTTTTCAGCCATTTCTCTTTTTTGACGTTGTTCTTCGTTGTATTTGTCAGCAGCTTCGCCTTCGATTTCATAACGAGAACGCATCTCGATATTGCCTTGACCCATAACAACGCCTTCGTCCATAAGTTTAACAAATGGGTTTTGTCTAACTTTTGTATACTTAACATCAACTCTATTTAGAGTAATTCTAGCTGATGGTATAAGTGCTCCGTTTAGGGTATAGATACTGATGCTTTGGTCGTCTATGCGATAGTTAAACAAAGCAACTTCTTGTCTAAAGCTTGGTAATTTGCCCTTTTTAACAAGTACGCCATCTACGATAATAGCAGCTTGTTTAAAACTTGCAAATACTACTACTTGGTGACCATTAACTTCAAAGTAGTATTTACGTTTAGCAAAGATTAGTTGCAACAACAAGTGTACAACAATGTATGCTATAGCCACAATCCACCAAGGGAAGGTGTCATATACGCAGGTTGGGTCTTTTTCTATTGACCATTGTGATGCATTGCTGTTGGTTATCATAAATCTCTGGCTAAAATAACCAATCTCACCAGCTTTTATTCTTTTGTTTACTTTTACGTTAGCTGTTTGTAATTTACGACCAAATTGGTCTTCTATTACAATTTCATACTCCATCTCTGTGATGTCGCAGATTGTGCAGTTGTCTACTTCGCCACTAAGCTCCCACCAAAAACCCTCTCCGGTGTAGGTTATCTCAAAAGATTCTTCGATAAGTTTTGCATCGTTGATTGGCATTATAGCAAGTACTACTGTAGCAAGCACAAAAACAACTATTAGTATTGTGCTTATGACTTTTGCAACTTTGTCTTGTCTTTTCATTTGTTTTCTCCTAAATGTTTTTTGTATTCAAATATAATTGGTGAACAAGTTGGTACACCTAAATAAGGCGTATTTGGGGTAGGTTGCAAACCGTACGCTTTTGATATAAACGGCGCAATGTTCACTCCACTTGTTACACATATTACATAATCTTTGTCTTCATATTGGTCAATTATCTCGTCAAGCAGTCTTGTTATGCGAGTTTGAGTATCTAACCAACTTTCACCAAAGTTTGAGCCGTGCTCATTAAGTCTAGCGTCAACTATCACAGGGGCTTTTATATGTTGGTTAATCAAGTCTGCGGTTTTTGTGCATCTTAAAAACTCTGATGTGTAGATAGCTTTTACTTTAACTTTGTCAGTAGATTTTTTTAACAATTCTCCAAAAAGCTTTGCGTCTTGTACGCCAAGGTCAGTTATATCGTCTTGTTGACTTGGTGGATTGCCTTTTTGTCTATTGGCATGATGACAGTATATTATGTACATATTGTTACACCTTTTCTACAAGCCTATTGTAGCAAATTACTACATATTTTGCAATAACTATTATAAAAAACACACCCAAAAGTGTGTTTTAAATTAGTTATTATTATAAAAATATCATTTATCTTGAACAAATTAACATATTATACTCTCTCGTCGGTTATTATATGTTCAATACCTTTGTGTCCTCTGTTAAAGTAATTTTTTAAAAAAGTAGGGAAGGCTTTGTATTTAGCAATATCTTTGATTGGTATCCAACACATATTTTCTTTTACCCCTTGAGTCATACTGTTGCTATTAAGCTGTTGAGAGCCCCTTGGTTTCATCAAAAAGTAAAAACTAATTTCGTGACATTCTTTGTCTTTTAGTGTGCCTTTTTCTTCGTTAAAAAAGTTTTCGTGAATAACTGCCAAATGGTCTACTTCATATCTAACACCTGTCTCTTCAAAAACTTCTCTTATTACAGCGTCCTCAGCTTTTTCGCCGTGTTGAACGCCACCGCCAATAGAATAATAATAATCTGTATTTTTGTTACAAGCAAATAACACACAGCCATTTTCTACAATTATTGCCGCAGCTCTATATCTAAACCAGCAGTTGTCTTTTGTAAAACCACAATCGTGCATATAAGTTTCTCCCTAAAGTTGTTGTTTAATTAAATATATACCATATAGGTTGTTTATTGCAATGATTTTTGGCGCAAAAAATATAAAACTATATTTTATTATAAGGGTAAGACAATTTGCTTGTTGATAAAGATGTAGATATTGATGGTGTTAACATTGAGATAAATTGTAGGGTAGTAGTCAATAATAGTGTGATATTAACAAAAAGCACTAACTTATGTAATAATTGCTACAAAATTTAAATCCAAGACTTGACTCGAGAGTGGAGTAAATTTTTTAGCTAAAACTTAAGAAAATAGCCAATATCTACCAAAAATGGCAACAAAAAAACACACTCTAAGGTGTGTTTGTTTTGGTGCGGATGAGAGGAATCGAACCCCCACTCTTTCGAACTAGATCCTAAGTCTAGCGCGTCTGCCAGTTCCGCCACATCCGCATGTGGTGATCCATTCGCGGCTCGAACGCGAGACCCCTTGATTAAAAGTCAAGTGCTCTACCAACTGAGCTAATGGATCATGGTTTATTAAAAATGGCTGGGGTGGCAAGATTCGAACTTACGCGTGCGAGAGTCAAAGTCTCGTGCCTTACCGCTTGGCTACACCCCATTGTGTGGTGTCAAGGAATATATGGTGGCTGGGGTGGTAGGATTTGAACCCACGAATACTGGAGTCAGAGACCAGTGCCTTACCCCTTGGCGACACCCCATTATATTTAGTGGGGTGAAAGATGGGACTCGAACCCACGGCCTCCAGGGCCACAACCTGGCGCTCTAACCAACTGAGCTACAATCACCATAATGGTGTGCCAGAAGGGATTCGAACCCCTGACCCTCGCCTTAGAAGGGCGATGCTCTATCCAGCTGAGCTACTGGCACATGTGGAGCGGGTGATGGGAATCGGACCCACGCAGCCAGCTTGGAAGGCTGGAACTCTACCATTGAGCTACACCCGCACGCTCAACTTGGAAAAATTGGAGCGGTAGACGAGATTCGGACTCGCGACATCCACCTTGGCA
>JAZUPV010000099.1:0-3003 GCA_045605365.1 Clostridia bacterium | reverse complement strand
CAAAGAGCTTTTAAGATGTAAAGATAGACACGATAACGACATGTGTCTTGCTCCAACTCACGAAGAAGTAATTACAAGTGTTGTGAGTGAAGTAATTAATTCATATAAACAACTTCCCCTAAATGTTTATCAAATTCAATCTAAATTTAGAGATGAAATTAGACCACGTTTTGGGCTTTTAAGAGGTAGAGAATTCATCATGAAAGATGCGTATTCTTTCCATACTTCTCAAGAAGACTTAGAGACTTATTATAAAGAAGTTTTTGATTCTTACAACAGAATCTTCCGTCGTATCGGTATGAAAAACTTTATTTCAGTACAAAGTGATACTGGTATGATGGGTGGTAAAGTTGCTCACGAATTTATGTTGCTTACTCCTTCTGGAGAAGACAATTTGGTTTTGTGTGACAAATGTGATTATAAAGCAAACCAAGAAGTTGCTTCTGTTATAATTGATAAAGTTGAAGGTCAAGATACTCCTTTGACTATGGTAGAAACACCAAATTCAAAAACTATACAAGAAGTTACAGATCTATTAAAAACAACCCCAAACTTAAGTTGCAAAGCTGTTTGTTACGCTGTAAAAGGCGATGCGGACAAGAGTGTTGTTGTATTTATTAGAGGTGATTTAGAAGTTAACGAAATCAAACTTAGCAAGGTTATTAAGGCAGAAGTAGTTGCTAATGATTTAACTAATAACGATGCTTTAGTGGCTGGTTTTATTGGACCTTATGGACTAAAAACTGACAAAAATACAATTGTTGTTTACGATGCTTCATTAAAAGATATGTGTGGTCTAGTTTGTGGTGCAAACAAACAAGGCTATCACTATACTGGTCTTAATATGACTAGAGATTTAGGTTCAGTTGAATATTTTGACGTTGCTAGCGTTCAAGATGGTATGATTTGCCCAGTATGTGGCAAGGGTCATTTGAGCCTAAGCAAAGGTATAGAAATCGGTAATATCTTCCAACTTGGCACAAAATATACTAAGTCTATGGGTATGACTGTTCATATGCAAGACGGTTCAGAAATTAACCCTATAATGGGTTGTTATGGTATTGGTGTTGGTAGAGCTCTTGGTAGTGTTCTTGAAGAGTGGAGTGATGATAAAGGTCTTATCTTCCCAATGAGTATAGCTCCATGGCAAGTAGTTATTTGTCCATTAAGACAAAACGAAGAAGCTGTCAACCAAGTTTCTAACAATCTTTACAAAGCTTTGCAAGACGAGAATGTAGAAGTTTTATTTGATGATAGAGAGATTTCTGCTGGTGTCAAATTTGCAGAAAGCGAGCTTATGGGTATGCCAATAAGAGTTGTAGTAAGCCCAAGATCTTTAGAAAACAACCAAGTAGAGATAACTATTAGAAAAACCGGCGAAAAAGAAATGGTCTCTGTAGAAAACGCTCTAGATAAAATTAAACAAATTATTGCCGAGCAACTTGCAGACTTAAAGTAATAATAGTGTTATATGTTATTGTATAAAAAGCGACCTAAAACAGGTCGTTTTTTATATTGTTAAAAAAATTGTCAAAAATATTGAAATTTGTAATGATTTGTGATATAATACGCATATACATAGATTAAGACACAGTATTCTAGTCAATGTATATTGTTTGGAAGGCGATTTTAAACAAAGCGCTATCGGGCATATCGATGAAACTTTTTGTGTGTGCTTTGGTTGCCCAAACTGGGGTGCATGCTGAGAGGTAAGGCTTGTGGGCGGGTCGTAACGGCATACGAAAACCGATCCCACTTGCCGTGGAGGTCCATATTGGTGGTATTAATATAAAAACATATTACTGGTATGGAATTAAACCTGTTATGCGGTGAATCAAAAGACTGTGTACAGAGTAGCCTGTCTTGAGTGAAATCGTGCGAATTAGTGTCATATAGTTTTTTGGCTGGCCAGTCTTAAACTATATCTGGCTATGAAACCTGTTTTGCAAAAAAGACTAAGAACAATATATGTTGCCAAGGAAAACTTCTAGACTGTTAACTAATGTTAGGTCTGTTGGGGATTATAGTGTGGTCTAAGTGGTGATTCGGTTGATTAGATATTTATTTTCATTTAATTATCTAATACATTGGTATTAAAAGGAAACTGCTTGTACGGCGACGACAAGTTACTGGTGGGGAAAGCCTTCCGAACCTATGCCGCAAGGTTTACTCAATGGGTTGTCTTAATAATATGTATAATTTTTTTTATTATAACTTAAAGGAATAAGATGGAAAATTTAGAAAATAAAGATGTACCACCTTTGTCCACAAATAATGAAGTAAAAAATACTGTAGCAGCAGAACCTTCTAAAGAACAGATAAAAGAGCAAAACGCTACAAATAAGAAAAAAGTGTCAACAAAAAATAAAAAACAGTTTAAGTATGCTTGGCCTATTAAAGTAGGGGTTTTGACGCTGGCTTTAGCTCTTATGTTTAGTATTTTGTCAGAAATGCTATTGACTGATGCTAATATTATTATAACTCTTGTTGTAATTGTTGTTTTGTTAGCTATAAGTATTATATTTGATATGATAGGTGTTGCTTTTGCGGCTTGTCCATTAGAACCATTAATCAGCATGGCTTCTCGTAAGGTAAAAGGTAGCAAAAGGGCATTGAATATGGTAAAAAATGCTGATAAAGTATCTTCATTTTGCTCGGACGTAATAGGTGATATATGTGGTATCCTTTCAGGTGCTGCAGGTGCGTCTATAACAGCAAAATTAATACTTAATGCTAGCGGCTCTAAAGCGATAATAATTGCTTCGGTAGTTTCTGCTACGATATCAGCTTTGACAGTTTTTGGTAAAGCTATGTTCAAAAAGTTGGCTATAGATAAAAGCGTAAGTATTGTATCTATAGTGGGTAAGTGCTTAAGTATTTTTTCAAAAAAACAAAAATAAAAATTAATAAATATAAAAAGAGTCTACTTTTTAAGTGGGCTCTTTTTTTTGTATATTTATAGTTTATCTATATTTTATAATGAGAAGTAGGGTTGTAAAGTCT
>JAZUPV010000098.1:0-12381 GCA_045605365.1 Clostridia bacterium | reverse complement strand
ACTTAAGGAGTGGTTATGAAAAGAGTAACTTTGTTATTTGGGTTTATTTTTTTGTTGCTTATAAACCTATTTAGTCCAACAAATATTGTATATGCTACCAATGACAATTTTTCAGTAGATGCAAAAGCTAGTTATCTAATAGACTATAATACTGGCGAAGTGTTGTTTAAACATAACGAAGATGAAAAATTACCAGTAGCAAGTATAGTCAAACTTATGACCATACTATTAACCCTAGAAAATGTCCAACAAGAAAAGTTAAACTTGACTGATATTGTTGTTGCTTCACAAAAAGCGTCTGGTATGGGCGGGTCTCAAGTGTTTATAGAAACGGGTGGTAGTTATACAATTGGCGACTTATTAAAAAGTGTTATTGTCAGCTCTGCCAATGATGCCAGTGTTGTTTTGGCAGAAAGTATCGCCGGTAGCGAACAGAATTTTGTGTCTATGATGAACCAAAGAGCACAAGAACTTGGCTTAACTTCTACCAATTATGTTAACTGTACGGGACTACCAGCGCCTAATCAATATTCTTGTGCAAAAGATATTGCAGTGTTGTTAAAAGAAGTTACAAAACATAATATATATCACAACTATAGCAATATTTGGATAGACAAGATAAAACACGGCAATAATAGAGAAACAGAACTTGTTAACACTAATAAATTGATAAGGTATTACAAAGGCTGTGATGGTGGCAAAACAGGTTCTACTAATGAAGCCGGTTATTGTCTTGCCGCTACTGCAAAAAGGGGAGATATGAGATTAATAGCCGTTGTTTTGGGGGCAAAAAGCGGCAAAGAACGTTTTGCTCAAGTATCAAACCTATTAAACTATGGTTTTAATAATTTTGAAAACAAAAAATTGATAAGTAAAGATAGTTTTATAGACAATCAAATAAAAGTAATTGGTGGTGTTCAAAATGCTATTCAGCTATCGCCAAAAGCTGATATGTATGCTCTCGTTAAAAAGATGGATAAGGGTAGTATTAGTACCAAATTTGAATTGCCACAAACCCTAAAAGCCCCTATCAAGAAAGGTCAACTTATAGGTAAAATATACTTGATAAAAAATGACCAAGTTATAGCGGTAGAAGATGTTATAGCAGGCTGTGATATTGTAAAATTGAGTTTTAGTGATAATATAAACAATATTTTTGACAATTGGAAATTAGTCTCTAACAAATAGTATTAAAGCAAGGTTTTTTAGCCTTGCTTTTTTAGTGTGTGTTTTTAGTATGAAAATAGTGGTTTTTTGTGCCGGTATTATGTTTTGATTGATGTATAGTACTATGCTATAGAGAATATGTTTTTACAAATTTTGCTAAAAGTATATAACAAAATTATTTGCTTATTTTTGTTTTATCAATTATACTTAGTTAGTATTTATATATTATATATGGAGTATAACAGCAATGTTGTTAGAATTAATTTATAACGATTGGCCGTTTGAAACTAAGATAATCATATTCTTTACGTTTCTTGTAGCTATGATTATTGGGCTTGCCTTTCACGAAGTTTCTCACGCTTTTTGTGCTTATAAATGCGGCGACCTTACACCTAAGGTTGCTGGTAGATTAACTTTTAATCCATTAGCACATATTGACAAGTTTGGATTTTTTAGTTTTTTAGTATTAGGTTTTGGTTGGGCTAAACCAGTACCTATCAATCCTTTTAATTTCAAAAAGTTCAAAAGAGATACCTTTTTAGTTAGTGTGTCTGGAGTATTGACCAACTTGGCTATAGCATTTGTTATGATGCCATTTGTTGGGTTGGTTGCAATGTATGGTTTTGAACTTAACTTTACTTTGTACCAAATTTTATATTATTTATTCTCATTTATAGTTCAAGTAAATATTGTACTTATGGTGTTTAACTTGTTGCCTATTTATCCGCTAGATGGCTTTAATGCAATCGCAGCATATCTAAGGTACGAAAACAAATTTGTACAATTTATGAAAAAATACGGCTCTTTAATTTTAATTGGTTTACTTATAGTTTTTGATATTATTTATGCTGCTACTGATATTAGTATGCTAAACTATTTGTGCTATTATGTTTCTTATCCGTTTACAGCTTTTTGGTCGTGGGTGATAGGTATGCCAATTAATTATAATATAGGTATGCTTGTTTTTTTAGGGGTTTAGCATTATGGCAGAAAAAAACAAAAACAATACAGAAGTCTTGCAGCAACTTGGAATGTTTGATGCAGGGTATAAGTTTAAATTAACCAACTTTGAAGGTCCGCTTGATTTGTTGTTGCATCTTATCAAAGAAAGCAAAATGGAGATTTTTGAAGTTAACCTTGCAGAGATTACAGAACAATACCTTCAATACCTAGATGGTCTTGACGAACTTGATATGGACAAGGCGAGCGACTTTATTGATATGGCAGCGACATTGTTAGAAATCAAATCAAAACATCTATTGCCTAGACAAGAAGTGGCTCAAGAAGGCGAAGACCTTGACCCAGAAGTTGCTTTGCTTAGACAAATTAAAGAATATCAACTATTTAAAGAAGCCTGCGAAAGACTTAAGGTCTATGAAAATGTTGATAGGTTTTATAAAACACCAGACGAAACAGTTAATGATTATAGATACATATTGCAAGATATGAAGCTAGATGGCTTGTTAAATGCTTTTGCCAATATGCTTACTCGTATTAAGGTAGAAGAAAAAGCCGTAGAGCCAAGAACAATCAAACGTGATCGTTGGACAGTTGCCCAAAAGATAGTTGCTATACAAGATGCTCTAGTATACAAACCTAAGGTTAGATTTACAGAACTATTTGATAGTGACTATAGCCGAAGCGAAGTTATAAACGTATTTTTAGCTCTTTTAGAGTTGTTAAAAATGCAAAAGATACGTGTTCAACAAGGCGAAATATATGATGAAATTGACATAGTAGCAAGAGAGGAAGAAACAAATGTTAACGGATAAAAAAGAATTGATGCAAGTTATAGAAGCTATTTTGTTTGTAGCTGGTCAAGGCGTCAATATTAGCGACATTGCAGAAAAGTTAGAAGTAAAAGAAAGCGTAATATCTACTTGTATAGAAGATTTAAAGAAAACTCGTCAAAACGACGGTATCAATATAATCACATATAAGGGCAAAGTTCAAATGTGTTCAAACCCAAAATATGCTGAAGATATCGCAACTGTACTTAATCCTATAAAAGAAAAACAACTATCAAAAGCTACTCTTGAGACAATGGCTGTTATTGCTTACAAACAACCAGTTACAAGATTAGAAATAGAGCAAGTTAGGGGAGTTAACTGTGACTATGCTGTGCAAGTTCTAACCAACTTTAACCTTATCGAAGTTGTCGGCAGAAAAGACGTCGTAGGTAAACCTTTGTTATATGGTACAACAGACGAATTTTTAAAACGTTTTGAACTTAACTCTATCGAAGACTTGCCAGACTATGAAGATTTGTTAGAAAGAATCAAACTTATCCATAGCGACCAACAAGATGATTCTGATGCTTTGTATAACGAATTTAAGATACCTGATGAAGAAGAAGTCCCAGAGTTTCTAGAAGGCGAAGAAGACCTAGAAACTATAGGTTAAACGCTTTGTAAATAATTGATATTATTGTATAATATTAACAATTAAATACTATTGCATTAAAAGGAGTCTAATATGCAAAAGAAAACATTAAGTAAAAAATGGAAGATTTTAATTTGTGCTTTGGTTGTATGCGTTTTGATGTCTTCTACAGGCATTGCTGTGTGGGCAATAGCTAGTAACTATTTTAAGTATAAGGCGGGTTTTGATGTTGCTGTAACTGGCGGTAGATATGTGAATGCAACTATAACAGGGTCTTCTTATCTTGCAGACAGTGAAGAAATATACGAGGCACTTGAACCAGTAACTTTTGATAGTGAAAGCTCAAATATACAAACTTCTTTAGATTTTAATCAAACTCTACCTATAAAAAATGATGAAAAAGCAGTAAAATTAAAGTTTGAAATAAAAAACAATTCATCTTATAAAACTGAAAATGACCTTATAATCAAGCCTGATATTGAAAATCAAGATATTGAAGATGTGATTTTTGTTTGGTATTATTCAGTTAATGATATAACTTATGAAGAGTATGATGGAGAATACCTTGTTGCTCATAAAGACGATACTATTTATTTAGAACTTCACATTTTAGCAACGTTTCAAATGCTTGGAGAAGTTGAATTTTCGGATGCCGTATCTATAGAATTGTATTCAGAAATAGAAGCTCCTGAAGATTTTAAATATGAGTACGAATATAGTTATAATGGTGAAACTGGTGTAGCAACGAAAACAAGAAAGTGCCATACTTGTAAAACTGAAGGACCTGCTATTACAATGACTAGTGAAGAGTTTGTCGTTGTAACTGACGGTTTGCAATTTCAAGGCCAACACGTAGAAGATAAAGTTTTATTTGTGTATAACGATTATCTTGTTAATAATAAAGATGCAATTTATTTTGATACCGGTCTTGACAATGTTGTAATAACTGGCAATACTAATGATTATGATCTTGAAACTAGATTGGAAATTACAATATTTGATTATGTGGCAGAGTCTGTGTGTAATAATGTGACAATTCAAAATTTAGACCTTGCTATGGATGGAAATAAAGTTGGCATAAAAGTAGTTGCTTCTTCTATGGAAGGAGAGAATGCTGTTATAGAACCAAGCATTAATCATTTAACTATTAAAGATTGTGGATTTAATGCAAATAGCGTTGGTGATACCGCTATACAAATAACAACAAAAGTTTCAAATTTAAAATGCTTTAGAAACAGTTTTGGATGTCTTTCAAATGGTATAATAATTACTGGTGAGTTAGAAAATGCTTCTTTTGTAGCAAATAGTTCTTATCAAATTGGCAATGTTATAAGTATTTCAAATGTTTCAGGAGTTTTAAGAGTAATCAATCATGATGGTTTTGAGACAAATGGATTGTTGTCATGTGGCAATTGTAACAATGCTAAAGTATATTTTATAAATAATAAATTAGCTTATGTTACTTCTACATTCATTTATTCTCGTTCACAAACTTCTACAATATGGACTATTTATGATAATGTATTTCACGAAGATAATATGGGAGAAATTGTTCGCGATATAGAGAATAGTAAATTGTGTATAGAAAGTGGCAATGGTCCTTCTGTTAGTTATGAATTTGCAGGCAACTAAAATTTAATTAATATTTCTAAAAACACTCAAACTAAAATGTTTGAGTGTTTTTTTATCTTTTTCAAAAGAGCGGTGTATTTTTTTTATGCTTTCGTAGATAATATTAGTATGAGAGTGGCACTGTTGGTAGTTAGTATAATATTAGTAATTGTTTTGGTGCCATTTAGACTAAAAACTAAGATAAGTTTTAATGCTTTAAAAAACCAAGGTGTTATAGCTCTTAAACTTGGGTGTATAAGGCTGTTTTTGGGTAGGGCAAGGTTTGAATTAAATCAAATTGTTGTAAATTATGCCAACGACAAAACCTATAGAACGTCTTTTACTCAGTTTAAAAAGAGTAACAACTTAGTTGATAAATTTTTGGTTAATATTTTTGATGAGATACAAGTAAACACTTTAAAGGTTTATGCCAATATAGGGTGCAAAAAAGATGCTTGTGTTACTTCACTTTTGGTAGGGTGTATAGATGTGCCGATGGGTATTGTGTTGGGTCTTTTTAAAAACAAAAAACCGTCTGCAAAAGTGATGTCTTATATCTACCCAAACTTCTTTCAAAATAGTTTGTTTGTAGGGGTTAGCAGTAGTATTAGTTTGAATTTATTTATAGTGATATTATGTTTTTTAAAAGCATTGTTAAAATTTAGCGGAGGCAATAAAAATGGATAATAATAGGGTAGAAAGTGTTCTTAATGAAACTTTAACAAAATTAAAATCTATGGTTGATATTGATTGTATTGTGGGCAATCCTATCCTTAATCAAACAGGCGAAACTGTCGTGCCTATATCAAAGGCAACTGTTGGTTTTGTAAGCGGTGGTGGTGAGTATAACGCCTACAAAAAGAAAAATAAAGAATTCCCTTTTGCAGGTGGCTCTGGTGCAGGTTGTACAATAACTCCGATAGGTTTTTTGGTTATAAAAAAAGACAGCGTCAGTTATATTAATGTTGACGGAGATAACACTATCACAAAGATATGTGACCTAGCTACAAAAATCTATCAAACTTTTAAAAAGGATTAAGTATGAAAAAATCTCTTGCCTTTATAGCGATTTTGGTTGCGCTGTTAGGTACAATATGTGTATTTGGTTATACAGAAGTTGGTTATGCTATCAATAATACAGTGCCAACTTCTGCTAAAGCTATGATTGTTATTGCTGGCAATGATAATAGGGTGCTGTATGCTAAAAATGAAAATGCAAAACTCCCTATGGCAAGTACTACTAAGATAGTGACAGCGCTAACAGTTATAAACAACGTCAAAAACCTTGACGACATAGTGACAATAACTAAAGAACCAACCTTAGTTACAGGTACTTCTATTTATTTGAAACAAGGTGAAAAACTATCTATAAGGCAACTATTGTATGGGTTGATGTTACAATCGGGCAATGATGCTGCTACAGCCCTTGCATTGCACGTGGGCGGCAGTATAGAAAACTTTTGTAAACTAATGCAGCAAACAGCCACCGACTGTGGCGCGACTGATAGTAGTTTTAAAAACCCGCACGGACTGGACCAAGACGGTCACTATACCACGGCAAGTGACCTTGCAAAAATAACTTCTTGTGCGTTAAAAAATCAAACTTTTAAAGAAATAGTTAGTAGCAAATATTTTGACATACCTAACGGAGAGAACAATACTGCAAGAAAATTGTCAAACAAAAATAGACTGCTAAATAGTTTAGAAGGTTGTATCGGTGTAAAAACTGGTTATACATCAAAAGCAGGTAGGTGTCTTGTGTCTGCTGCAGAAAGAAACAATATGCAAGTAATATGTGTAGTGTTTAATTGTAGACCAATGTTTGAAGAAAGTGCAGCTCTTATAGATCAAGCCTTTAGAGATTATTCTTTAGTAGAATTGTTGCCAGATTATAATTGTGTGACTGACATTGCTGTAAAAGATGGCAACAAAAACAGCGTAAAAATATATAACAAACACGGCTTATCAAAAGTGCTAACAAAACAAGAAAAAGAGCAAGTTAGTATAACGTATGATTATCCTGATTGTTTAAAAGCGCCACTTACAAAAGATCAAAAAGTTGGCAAGGTAAAAATTATTATAAACAATGACTTGATTTTTAACGAAAATTTGTATATTATGGAAGATGTTAAGAGTATCAATCTTACAGACAAAATAAACAATATTATTAATAATTGGAATAGATAACAAATGAGAATTAACAAGTATTTGGCTTTGTGTGGAGTAGCGTCTCGTCGCAAGGTAGAAGATTTTATTAAAAATGGTTTAGTCAAAGTAAATGGAGCAGTTACAACCAATCTAGCTACAGATATAGATGTTGTTCACGATGTAGTTTTAGTTAGTGGTCAAAAGGTGACTTTGCCTGATGATTATGTTTACTATATGCTTAACAAACCAAAAGGTTATGTAACAAGTATGTCTGACGAAGCCGGTAGAAAAACTGTTATGGACCTTATCAGCGACAAAAATCACCGTATTTATCCAGTAGGTAGGTTAGACTACGACAGTGAAGGTATGTTGATATTGACCAATGACGGCGACCTTGCATACAAACTTACTCATCCATCTAACTATATCGAAAAAAAGTACATTGTAAAAATCGAAGGTACTATGGTAGAGAGCGAACTAGCTGTTATTAGAGCAGGTGTAGTTGTTGATGGCGAAAAATACAGTAAATGTTCGGCAAAAGTTTTAGCTTCACAAGATAAGATTACTAGACTAGAAGTTATCATTCACGAAGGTAAAAACCGTGAAATTAGAAAAATGTTTGAAGCTATCGGCAAAAATGTAATATTCTTAAAGAGAGTACAAGTAGGTCAGTTAAAACTAGGCGGGTTGTCTCGTGGAGAATATCGCAAACTTCAACCACACGAAGTAGATATGTTGTTAGTATCTAACAAATCAAAAAATGAAGACTAATCAAAAACCACCTTTTATGGTGGTTTTTTTTATTTATTTTTGTGTCAAATAGCAAAATTTATTTGTCTAAAATTTATTTGTATAATATAATTTAACTATAATATATATTTAATACTAGAAATTTTGTTTTTATCGGTGAATAGATGGATATTGTTGTTATAGGTGCAGGTCCTGGTGGACTTATGGCAAGTGGCGTTGCTGCAAGTCGTGGGGCTAATGTGACCTTGTTAGAAAAAAATGAAAAAATAGGTAAAAAATTGTTCATTACAGGCAAAGGTAGATGTAACGTTACAAACGATATTTTGCCTAATGAATTTTTGGATAAAGTTGTTGTAAACAACAAGTTTTTGTACAGTTCTATTTTTAAGTTTACACCGCAAGACTGTATGCAATTTTTTGAAAATCACCACACACCTTTAAAAGTAGAAAGGGGCGGCAGAGTCTTCCCAGTTAGTGACAAGTCTAGTGATATTATAAAAGCCCTTAATACTTTTATTCAAACAAACAATGTCAATCTTGCCCTAAACACCAAAGTTAACAAAATAACAAAAGACCAAGATAAGTTTATTGTTTATACCGACAATAAAGATTATGTATGTGACAAGGTTGTTGTTGCAACTGGTGGCAAGAGTTATACCGCAACAGGTTCTACTGGTGACGGATATATCTTTGCAAAAAACTTTGGGCATAAGGTCACATCTATTTTACCTGCACTTGTACCAATTGATTTAAAAAGTTTTAATTCTAACTTAGCTGGTATTAGTTTAAAAAACGTAAAAGCAAGTATAACTTGTTCTGATAGTACATATAGCGAATTTGGAGAATTGTTATTTACCCATACTGGGGTTAGTGGTCCGGTTGTGTTGACCTTAAGTAGTAGGGTTAATAAACTAGACTTAAATGGCGCTAAGTTTGTTATAGACCTAAAGCCAGCCCTTGATACGGCTCAACTAGATGCAAGACTATTAAGAGATTTTGAATCTTGCAAAAACAAAGACTTTGTCAACTATTTACCAAACTTGTTGCCTAAAGGTCTTATAGAAGAATTTGTTAGTAGGTTAGATTTTGGTGCTAACAAAAAAATACACGATCTAACAAAACAAAATCGCCAACAAATAATCAATACATTAAAGAATTTTACTTTTGATATAAAAGCTTTAAAACCGGTAGAATATGGTATCGTCACAAGTGGGGGTGTTGACGTAAAACAAATCAACGCCAACACAATGGAGAGCAAACTAGTCCCAAACCTATATTTTGTAGGAGAAGTACTAGACGTAGATGCCGTTACTGGTGGATATAATATTCAAATAGCCCTATCTACAGGCTATCTTGCTGGTATAAGCAGTACAAAGGAGTAATTATGTATCAAATTACAGTTGACGGAGTAACAGGCGCTGGCAAAACTACCGTTTGTCAGAAGGTAGCACAAAACCTTGGTATAGTGTACTATAACACTGACCTTGCCAAGAGTGCTATAGCCTTGCACTGTGTAGAGAACCAAATTAACCCAACCAACGCAGAAAAGGTACTAGACCTGCTTAGGGATATCAAAATTGATATTAAGCAAACAGAAAATAACACTGTTGTTATGCTTAATGATAGAGACGTTACTCGTCTTATCAAAAACCCTATGGTTGTCAATGCTGCCTATGCATTGTCAAAGCTAGATTACATAACTTCTTATCTAAAGATTTTGCAACTACAAGCCGCCAAAGAAGGAGATATAGTTGTAGAAGGTTTTGATACGGGTGTGACAATGTTCCCTGGGGCAAGGTTTAAGTTTTTCTTGACGGCGACGGCGGAGATACGCGCAGAAAGAAAGTATGCTTCTTTGTCAGAAGCGGGTGTTAATATTACTTATGACGAAGTATTAAGTACTACACTTGACTCAGACAAGAGCAATTTTAAGGGAGAAATGTCTCAAATAAAAATACCTGAAGATTGTATTTTTATTGATACTTCTGATCAGTCAGAAGTAGAAACTGCTCAACAAATAACAGATATAGTTAAAGGACGCTAATTTATTATGGTTATATTTATTATTGCATACATTTTGGCAGCGTTGCCATTGCTTATTATGATACCTACAAAAGTATTGGGTAGAAAAAACCTTAAAAAAGGCAAAAGCATATTAATTTGCAACCACACTAGTAACTGGGACGCAGTAACACTAGATTTTTATCTAAGAAAGAGAATAAGATTTTTAGCTAAAAAAGAGTTGTTTTCAAGCAAGTTTAAAGGGTGGTTTTTAAGCAAAGTTTTAGGTGCGGTCAAAGTGGATAGGGGGCAAGCTGACATTACTTCTACCAAAAACATCTTAAAACTACTTAAAGAAGATAAAACAATAGGTATCTTCCCACAAGGTACACGTTCTAGCAACGAAAACATTGAGATTAAAAACGGTGTTTGCTTATTTGCTATTAAGTCAAAAGCACCTATAGTGCCTACATATTTGGTTAACAAACCACGTATTTTTAGAAGAAATGTTTTACTTATTGGCAAACCTTTTGAACTAAGCGAGTATTATGACCAAAAAATTACCAAAGAAGTTTTGGACGAAGCCGGTGAAAAAGTGCTTGATAGTATAGAACAACTAAAAAAATGTTACGAACAACGTCAACAAGAAAAGGCTTTGAAAAAACAATACAAAAAACTAAAAAAATCAAACAAAAATAACTAACAAATACATAGGAGTTATCATGAAAGAAGATATTAAATTTGACCTATCAGCAATAGACAGTACATTTGCAACATACAAGGTAGGCGATACAGTACAAGCAACCGTAGTAACACCAAGCAAAGATGGACTTGTTGTCAATATCGGTGGCAAAAAAGATGGTTTTATTACTTTAGACCAAAACGAGCAAAAAGCTTTTGAAAATTTTGACCAATCAAAATCTTTTGAAGCTATTGTTACAAGCACTCAAAATGAAGAAGGTGTCATCTATGTTTCTAAGGCTAGAGCAGACGCTTTAAGAGAAGGCAACACTATTATTGGGGCTTTAAAAATTGGTGACCCAATTAAGTTTATTGTAACCGACACAAACAACAGTGGTTTAATAAGCAATATCGGTTGTTATAGATTGTTTGTACCATATAGCCAAATATCAAACCGCAGAGTTGATAATAATCTAAAAAATTATGTTAACAAACAACTTGTTGGTACAATTTTAGAAATTGACAAAGACAACTTAAAACTTGTTGCATCAATTAGAGCTTATGAGCAAAAAGTACAGTTGTCTATAGAACAAGCTTTTTGGGGTGCGATATTTGTTAACAAAGTAGTCAAAGGCAAGATTGTTCGCTTTACTGACTTTGGTGCTTTTGCCAATGTTAATGGGGTAGATTGTCTAGTTCACAATAGTGAAGTTTCTTATGACAAAAATCAAGTTGCTCAAGATGTTTTTAAACTTGATCAAGAGTATGATTTTAAAGTAATCAAACTAGATAAAGAAGCAAAACGTGTTTCTTTAAGTTACAAAGCTTTGCAAGAAAACCCACTTTTGCCAAAACTTCAAGCGTTGAAAATTGATGATGTGTATGAGTGTGAGGTAACAAAAATTTTACCTAATTTTGCCATTGTTAAGTTTGGAGATAACTTAGAAGGTAGATTAGGTGTAAGAGATATTTCTTATGATAACTCTAAAAAAATCAGTGACGTAGCTCACGTCGGCGACAAAATGGAGCTAAAACTTATCAATGTTGATTTGCAAAAGTTAAGAGTAGATTTTAGCCTTATAGCTATGATGCCTACAGAATATTCTTTTGAATTTAACAAATAACTATAAACAAAAAAAGAGTACTTAGCGGTACTCTTTTGTGCTGGTATAGCTCAGTCGGTAGAGCAACGCACCCGTAATGCGTAGGTCGTCAGTTCAAGTCTGACTACCAGCTCCAATAATAAGGGTTTTAGAAAAGGTTTTAGATATGAAGATAATCGACGATAAATCAAAAAAGACAACGTGGTATAACCGCAATTACTTTTTTGCAGGTACACTTATTATAATCGCAGTCAATATTTTGCTGTTTTATTTTTTAGGATACAAATGGACACATGACTTTGCTGCAATCAATGGTGACCAAACACCCGTTTGGGATAGATTGTTATTTTTTGACAATGTTATTAGGCAATTTATGAATTCGTTTGCCCATTTAGACTGGTCGCACGTTATATGGAATATGGTTATAATGTTGGTTTTAGGGCTATATATAGAGCGTAAAACCGGCACATTTGGCTTTTTGCTATTAGAGTTGGTTATGGCACTGTTTACTTCTTGGATAGTTGGTGCAGGACGTATG
>JAZUPV010000097.1:0-12119 GCA_045605365.1 Clostridia bacterium | reverse complement strand
GAGTAAAGGTACATATTTAGTCCGTCTCTCCCGAACAAACAGAGCCTATCTGTCCGTGTATGGCATACAAGGATATGTCCGTGTAGTACATACAAAGCTATTGACATAACCCTTACATTATGTTAGTATTTATATAGGAGGGCTTTATATGGCAAAGATACATACGACTTGTCTAGCCTCTCTTACGGGTAGCGTTATCTCGAGCGTGGCTTGGGCTGACAATATTACATCTGTTGTGGGTATGGTCGGCACAATAATATCCGCCTTGTTTGGCTTACTTTCTTTGTTTATATTAATTTATAACAGAATAAAGAGAAAGGCTGACGAGGGCACTTTAACAGCCGAGGACATACTTAAGGCAATTAAGGAGGGCAAAGAGGGAGCGTCTCCTTATGTCAAGGCTATAAAAGAAGCTGTTAAAGACTACGAGGAAAAATCTAAAGGAAACGAGGACTTTTAGCAAATGCCAGAAAATGACGAGCTAAAAACAGCTTTAGCCGACCTTGAAAAAGAGAGAGCTAAAAACAAAGAGCTAACAGACAAAATTAGTGCTTTAGAGTCTGCAAAGCACGACCTAGAGGTCAAAAACGAGGCTTTACACGAGTTAAGCCTACATACAACAACAAGAAGCACAAATAAAAAATTAATGGAGGACTTTGAGTAAATGGCTAGAAATAAAATACAAAGCATATCCAAAGCCGAACAATACCCTATAAGTGCTATGAATAAGGGAAAGTCAAGCTTTAGACCTTTAGCACATAAAGGCACTGGAGCGTCTTTTACCGACCTAGATTATTTATTACTTTTAGGGGAATATATCCAATATGGTCGCGAGGAGTGGCAAAAGAGAAACCCTAACAGAGAATTTAGGGCGGAGGGAATACACCCAGCCGTACAAAGCTTCGCACAGATTATATATAAAGGATATGAGGACGGCATTTCTAAAAAAGAGCTTGCCGAGTACATAGCTGACTCCATTGATTTAGACCATTAAAATTAAGGAGGACAAAAATGGCAATTAGTAATTTACCTAACTATACTTTGCCCGCTTCTCAATTTTTAGCGAGCATTACGTCTTTTGTAAATCAATTAAGATTTAAAGACACATTACACTCTACATCTATGGTTAGAGACTTTGTTGATAATTGTAAAGTAGGAAAAGTTGACTCTGGAAAAGGTATTGTATTTACTTTTAAGAAATCATTACAGCCAGTTAACAACCTTTCTACTACATCTAGCGTATTAACAATTACACCTCCAGCTGTAGCACAAGAAATTATCGAAATTGACTCTTACAAATTTATCCCTCTATCTGTATCACGCCAATTAATGTATGACGCTGTACCAGAGGGTACACTTGTTGATACTTTCCTTAACTATTTATATAGCTTAATGGAAGATACACAAAAATTCTTCGAGTTTGACCAATTAGTAGCCGAGTTATTCGCTTGGACTCCAACTCAAGCAACTCAAACAATTCAAATTAATCAATTAGACTTAACGGGCTTATCTGGTGCTGACTTACAAGGAGCTATCCAATGGAACGCGACAGAAATTGCAAGAGTTATTCGTAAGACAATTAATAATTTAGCTTATAAGTCAACAGCTTACACAGACGTTGCAACAACTATGACAGCTGTAGATAAAAACCAATTAAGATTAATTATGAACGATACTTACGAAACAGAGTTTTTAGCTAACGCTATGGCTTCATTATACCATAGCGACAAAGTGGGCGAAATGATTGACGGCTTAACTAAAGACGTACTTAACGAGGACATCTTTACAGCCAATAACGAGTCAAATACTATCGCTTTCTTATTCGATAAGGATAAGTTAGCTATGGCTGACTATTACAAGCTACAAATGTCTTTTACAGACGCTTCAACTTTATTTACTAATAGCTTCTTACACTTTGCTTATGGTATGGGTATCTTTAAGAACGCTATCGGTATTAAGTTTGTTAAAAACGTAATTTAATAAGGAGGTGCTATCTTATGGCTTTAGGCTATAAAGTAGCTCTAACTAATGTATGGTGGAATAGAGGCGGGCAAGATGTCCGCCTTTTTCAAGATACGACAGAGCAACAGACTTACTTTGCTGGGTTAGGGCTATACTGGAACGAATTAAATAATTTTAACCTAAACGACAATATAACAACTACAATTATATTTAGAGACAAGTCTGGCAGAGACGCCGAGACACTACTTAAATGTAATTACGCTATCGTATGGAATACAATAAAGAATACATACAGATATTATTTCATAACAGATATAAGACAAGACTCCTCTAACCAAGTACAAGTAGCCCTTGACCTTGACGACATACAAACTAATTTCGTTAAGAATAGGACTAGAATAAAAAATATTTATGTAAAACAATGGACGGGTGGCAACGTATTCAAAAATAATAATACATACGAGTTGATACCTAGCGAGGAGACTATTATTAATACGGGAGACAGCCCCGCTAAATTTAACCAGATAACTAGCGATATTTTCTTTAAATATACAAATGACGACAACGTAAACAAATGGCTTAATGACAATATAGCTTGCTGGAAATATATTTTTGCTGTAATTAATAACCAATTAAAAGCTCCAGTAATAAACAATACAAGCACTAACGGACTTATTGTCAATATAAGCTCTGTATTTTTAGGAGACAAGGGCGTTTCTTTGCCGTATTCTGTTTTTTGTGTACCTATCTATAAAAAGAATAGTACAAAAAAGATTTATTTAACATATAATTACACTGGTGCAAGATATGGAAAGCTTACAGAGGTAGCACTTGACAGCTTATTTACCACAATAAGCGATAATTACCCTATAGGTACTTATTGTATTCAAGAGAAATATTCTAATATCTGTCCTTATAATACAGATACTATTATGTCAAGATTTTCAATAGACGCTAACGGCGACTTAATAATTTCAAATACTATTGACGCTACTAATAGCTATGTAATAGGACAAAATGTCCTTTATTATTTAGGAGGAAATGAGTCGGGACAACAAGTAGCTCTTACTAAAGAAAACGCAAACAATATGTTTATATCTGGTATTTATCAAAAGGATACTACTATAGAGTGCGAGGTCGACAACCCTATCAAAATGATAAATTTAACAGAAGCGGAAGCAAAAGAGACAAATACTAAATTAATGGACTCAAATTATTCAACATTTAGATTAAGAATAGCCTCACAGATATACGACTATAACCCTCTTGCTTTAATTAATGACTATACAGATAAATTAGCATTATCTTATACGGAGGTTTTACAAGTAGGTATATCAAAAATATATTTACGTTTTAATTACGACCTAGGTTATAGTAATTATTATACGGACGCAAATAGTAAAGACTATACGGGTCTAATAGCTTCTTTAGACTTTAGCGAGCCTTTATTGACTAATCAGTGGGCGGACTATTTAGCGAATAATAAAAACTATTTCCTACAGACACAATTTAACAACACAATTAGTCTAGTGCAAAGCTTTACAAAGCCTCAAAACTTAACTTTAGGAGGAGGACTTAACGCTGGATTGTCTTTATTCGCGAAGACATATAATCAACAATTAGAGCGTGAGAATATGCAACAAGCACCAGACGGCTTATCAAATGGAAACGGAGACCCTTATTTTAACCTTTCCGTTGACGGAATAAGACCTAAATTAGATTATTTAACTATAAGTAATTGGAATAAGAAAGTAGTACTTGATAGCTTTAAGCTTGAGGGTACACCTAAAAACAAGGTTTATTCTAGCTTAAGTCAATTATTATATACACATATTAATTATGACGTATTAAGCTTATATTTAACTTATGACTCATTATCTATAAGTACCAAAGAATTTAACAGATTAAAAGATATTTTATCTAAAACTAATCGTTTTTGGTATAATGATAATTTAGACCTTGAAGCCGTAAATTATTTAGTATAGGAGGACTTTATGGGAAAAAAGAATTATGAAAAAACTAAAATAATGTTAAGAGGCTTACTTATGGAAATGGGTATAACTTTTAACGATACACTAGACAAGGCTTATGTGCCTTATACTCCTAATAAGGAGCAATATAGAAAGGTCTGGAGCAATTTAGACCTTAACCAGAATTGTAATAAATACCGCTGGAGAAATCTACCTAAAGGTTTAAATAGCTGGAATTTAGAGCGTATGCTTTACTACTATGGAGCTTTATGTGGCTTTAAGTATAACGGAGCTGTCTGGGTATTACCTTTTACAGCTACGAGAGACCTTAACGCCTATGGCTTTCCTACAACTATCCAGCCTATAACATTTAACGGACGTACACCAGACGACTCTAGTAAAAACTTTTTCGGTGCTGACTTTAAGGTTGAAATGTTTATGCCAGAGGAAAAGCCAGACGATAAAAAGGCTTGTATCTTACTAGACTCTATCCCCGAAGCTTGCGGTACATTTATACCAATGCCAAGATACGCTCAAAACACAATACTAATTAATGATATTGTTGAGACTTTAAAAAGGGTCAATATTAATGTAGTAGTATCTAATAAAAAGATAGTTATACAATGTCAAGACGAAAACCAAGCTGACGTAATTAGACAAGAGTTAGCGGAGGGCTTCTCAAGTGATAGTCCTTTCATAGTTTGCACTAACGCCTCAAGCTTGCCTAATATAAGTCAAGCAAGCGACCTACAAGCAAGCGACTTATTCAATGTAATAAAACAATATGACTCTATAAGATGTCAACAAAGCGGTATCTTAACAAAGAGCTTCGGGCAAGACAAAAAGGAGCGTGTAAACTCTGGCGAGCTTATGGGCGAGAGAGAGCAAGTCAATATTATTTATGACGTAGGCTTATATTTAAGACAAGAGTGGGCTAACGATATGAATAGATGTCTAGGCACTGAAATATCTGTGGAGGAAAACAAGGAAGCTCTTGAGGACACTACAGAGCTAGAGGAGGAGGTCAAAGAAAATGAGTAAAATAACATTTTATTTAAAGGACTTATTTAAAGACTTTGAGGTATTCAAAGCATATTGTAATGAGATACCTATTAAATACGCCGACCTACCTAGTTTCGAGCAAGGAATAATGGAGGAGTGTTATAACCTCTTAATGAGACGATACGGACACGCTAACGTACGTTATAGCACTCCAGAGGCATTTTATAACGCTTTCGCTATTCCGTTTGACGACGAATTTAAAAGATATTGTAAACGTATGTATATTATAGGGGAAGCTTACAAGTTAACACTTGAGGACTACGCCGAGCTTAATAGGGCAATTCAAAACTACGCAAATAACCCTAATGACGAGGTTTCTAGCCCTTTAAGTCCGTTAAAATACATATCAAGTCAAACATTACAAGCTAACCTATCAAACAAGCTACAAGCTTATCTAGTAGCTATTGATACACTACCAAGTCAATATGACGAGGAGTTTCTATCACACTTTAAGTATTTATTTATTAATATAATACCTAATGAAACCATATTATATAAGGAGGACTAAACTATGGCAATTTATATATCTGGGGTAAAAAATTTACCCGAACAAGTACAAAAGAATAAGGACGATATTGAAAACCTAGACACTAACCTAAACGCTAAAATAGACCAAGCCGTCGCTGAAAGAAAGGAAATAATTGACGTATCAAACAACGACGTTGTTATAAAAAGCCCTAGTGAAAACGTATTGTTATCTTTAAGTGATAATAGTATTGTAGCTAACGAGGACACAAAAATAAACGGGAGTTTAGAAGCTAGCGGAGGAATTAAGGGAGACGGAGCTAACATTACACACAATATCACAGCTGGCGGAAATATTACAGCTGACGGGGATATTACAGCAATAGGCAACATTTACACAGACGCAACTATTGAAACTGGATTAGACGGCGAATTTTCTGGTTATACTTATGAGGTTAAAAACAAAGTATTTTTCACAAGCAACGCCGAGCTAGAGACTGACGGCTTAAGCTTTGAATTTAAAGCTTTAGACTCAAGCGATAATCAGCATATATTAAAGTTTGACGCCGACACTCAAAAGCTAACAATAGACGGCAACGAGGTAGGAGGCAAGCCTTTATATATGCATAGCTATACTTTCGCTTTATCTGGTCAAGCTATTGCTTATTGGGGTGTGTTATATAGTGATAGCCCTACACCTTTTACAGCTCCAACTCTAGCTGATTATTTATATAATAAGGGTATTACCTCTGGAGGAAATTCCTCACCTTATAAAGCATTAAAGCTTACAAATTCAGCAAGTGATACTATTTATACTTTATCAATATTTTCTGCAGACGGCACAGAGTTAAAAATGGCAAGAGAGGGAGGAGCTTCTCAATTAATAGCAACTGTTAACGATTTAGTACAAAGAATATTATAATAGTTGTAATTTAATATTATTAATGATAAAATAATAATGTAGTTATACCTTTTGTATAGCTATAGACATTATCATACTCCTTTCGGGAAAGAGACTCGGGTATATACCTCCTCGAGTCTTTTTCTTTGCTGTAAAGTGCAATTTATACCCGATTTTACACAAAACACGCCCGATTTTACACAAACTATTGTTTATTCATATATTTTTGATAAAATTAAGTTGTCAGTTGATACTGGCGGAAAAGGAGCAAATGATATGAAACAATTTATTATTAAGGTTAGTTATGAAACTAACAAAAGCTATCCTCATTATAAGGAGGTTTTAAGAGACCTAGTTATAACTATGGAGGACGCAAACAACGAGTACAGAATTGAGGACAGAATTAAGCAACAACACGGACTAGAAGCTGACGAGTATATCCTACAATTAGAGTGGGACGAGGCTGGAGCTGTTGAGTTAGATAAGGAGGTAATTTAGTATGTTATTAAAAACATTATTGACTTATGCAAATCACAAAACTAAAATGACAATAGTAAACGAGAGCGGAGACCTTATCGACAAGGGTACTAATGGGCTAACAATTAAAAGCCTATGTGGAGATAAAAAGGTTGTTATGTTTGAAGCTATAGACCTGCACGAGCTTTTTATAGTAGTCGAGGGCGAGACTCCAGAGGAGGAGGACCAGCCTATGAGGGATATAAAAATAACTATTAAGTACGGCGAGGTAGTACACCTTTATAAAATGGGCGTATACCTAGGAGGTCTAGGGAGTGGAGTTAGCTTCACTCTCTCAAAGCTTCCCGAGGATTTTATGTTGAGACTTGACACTAACAACTTAATACAGCTATTCTGTGATAAGCTATACTTTGAAACCCTTGAGGGCGAAATAGTAAGACTCATAGATTTTAAGGAGGTGGACTAAATGCCTTTTTTACCAAAATGCCAACAAATAGAGGCTTGCCCTAATTGTAAATTTAGAGGCTTGTACGGGCTTTGTATGGTATTAAATAACACTAACTTTGATAAAAAATGTCCTTTTTATAAAACTAATAAGTACAAGGATAAAGACAATGAAACAAATACAGATAAAAGCATTAAAGATGTCGAACGAGAAAACGACTAACTTGTATTATAGAATTATCCTAGACGACAAAGGAAAAAATTATAAAAAGGCAAATAAGCTTTTGACTCTTTTACATAAAGATAAAAGCGTGTATAATATATGTGTCTCTTATGAGACTATCTAACAAGGTTTTATCTGGGTAAGCCTAGACCTAGTTAAAATATACAAACAAATAAACTAATAAAGATTAAAGGAGAAAATTAAAAGTTATGGCAAAACAAATTAAAAGATTAAGAGAGAATTTAGAAAAGGAGCTTGTATCACTTGATAGCGTGGTAATTAGACTTGTAGAAATGCCACAAGGCAAAAAGACAATTACTATGCCAGCTGTTTCAATTAAGGGGACAGACCTAGAGGCTCAAGTAGAGTTTAAGGACTATCAAGTAGAAACAACTACAGCTGACGGCAAGGACGTTTATTATAGATTACGTCCTACTATGTCAAGCGGTATTCAACTACCAACTACAGAGGGCTACTATTCTCTTGAAAATACTGACATCTGGGTAGATAAGCAACCAGAAAACGAGGGAAAGCATATCCTACGCTTCTCTTGTGGTACATTTGTACTACGCGGTGCATTTAAGCCAAAAGAAAAATTACCATTTTAATAAATAACTAATAAGGCGTGTTTTAGGCGACACGCCTATTATTACAATAGGAGGACTTATGAAAGACGCAAAGCAACAATACGAATATTACAGAAAAAAGCTTTTAAAAGAAGCTCAAAGAGGAGGCTTGACCTCTCAAGAGTATAAACTACTAAAGCTTGTTGATAGAGACGCTACACAGCTTACAGACAAGGAAATAAGAAAGCAAGCCAGTAAGGTAAAGGCTGAATTTAAGCGAGTAAGAAAAACTCAAAAATATAAAGCCGAGAGACGCTTACGAAATCAATTTTACAAGGTTAAGGGAAAGTATGAAAAAGAGGAGCTGGAGCGTATGGCAAGGAGACGCTTAAGGAATTTACCTCCAGCTGACGACCAACTACGAGGAGCTTTCTTTAAGAATTTAACCTATGAGAAAATAGTAAAAGAGGGAATTACTAGACACCTTAATAATAAGGTAGTTAGGTTTACGGGCTTCGAGGCTGTAAAGACTCAAATAAAGTCTTTAATAGAAGCCAGCGACCCCGAGAGAAAAAAGCAAGCATATATTAAAATATATATTGATAATCTTTTAGAGAACGGAATACCTCAAGAGCTAGCTAAAAAAATGGAGGACTACCTACAGAGCTTATCTCCTAAAACAATAACCTTTGCCCTAGATTTAGGCTATATACAATCAATACAGATGTATTATGTAATGACCGAGGAGGACATAAAGGACTTTGCGGATAAAGTTGACTATTGGACTAGCGAGGAGCGAAATAGAGAGCTAGAATATCACCAGACGCTTATAGACGAGCAAACGCAAAAAATGGTGCGAGTTATTCGTAAAGAAAGGGAGCTAATATCTTTAGCTGACAAGCCAAAAAAGACAAATAAAAACTTTTAAGGAGGTTATAATATGAGAAAACGCCCGCTTATGTTTGCGGACTTTGAAACCACACAGCCAAACAGCGAGGGAGCTGTTAGAGTCTATCTCTGGGTACTTTGTACTCATAAGGATAGGATAAAATGGGGTAAGGACTTATTTACCTTTATGGAGACAATAAAGGACATAAGGGCAATTATATACTTTCATAATTTAAAGTTTGATATGTCCTATATTCAATATTATTTACTAGACAATAATATAGAGTTTGATATGTGCGAAAAATCTGGCACGATATACTCTCTTAAATTTAATAATGTAGAGCTTCGAGACTCAATGAATTTTATTCCGTGCTCCTTAAGGGAGCTAGGAGAAACCTATTGCACTAACTACCATAAATTAGAGTATGAGGACTATTTAAAGCCCTATGATTATATACCAAATATGTATGATATTAAATATTGTAAATATGACGTTATGACTCTCAAGGAGGGCTTAACAAACTACCTAAACGAGCTTACTAAAGTGTTAGGAGAAAACGGAGCACCTAAAACAGCTAAAAAAGTACATAAGAAGCTTACTAATGCGGGGATAGCCTACGAAGCTTTTAAGGAAATAACTGACATAGAAAGGCTTTGCGAGAGGACTACAAGAGACATCTATAACCTTATAAAACCAGCTTACTCTGGTGGATATGTTTTCGCTAAAGGTGGCACTTATGAAGCTGACGACACTACCGAAATATTAATGCTAGACGAAAACTCAATGTATCCCGACAAATACGCTAATTACCCTATGCCTATAGGTAAACACTACTCTATTGACGAGTCGCAAATATTCGACAATTTCGCTATTATATCTGTATCTATACGCTTTGATATAAAGCCTAATTGTCCCGCTATAATATCGCAAGGCTTTAATAAGCAAGGTGGTACTATTTATATGAAGCATAGCGACGACTTTATAAACCTAGTTATAACTAATATAGATTTTAAATACATCTTAAAATTTTACTATTGTGAGTGGCTTTTTAACTGGGGTATAGCGTGGAGGACTAAAGAGGGAGTTTTTAAGAAATATGCCGATATATTTATGGATATAAAAGCAAGCTCTAAAGGAGTTAGGAGAGAGGTAGCAAAAAAGCTTTTAAATATGTGCTATGGTAAGACCGCTATGTCTGGCGTACACGAAATTAAAAGATATTATATAGCTCCAGATAATTCCGTATCAAGTGAGATTTTAGAGTTTGAGGAGGACGACAGCCAACTACAATATTTTCAAATAGGGATAGCTATATGCTCTTACGCACACGGAGACCTCTGGGATAAAATGGAGAAAGTAGGAGCTGAAAACGTACTTTATACAGATACGGACTCTATCAAATTTTTATGTAAAGATAGAAGCGTATTAAATAACTTACCACTAGACGATAAAAAGCTAGGCTTCTGGAAAGTGGAGGGAAGCCCTCAAATATTCAAGCCACTTTCCCCGAAAAAGTATATCTATTATGAAAACGAGAGGCTACACATAACAAGTGCTGGCTTTAATCACGCCGAGGTTTTTGAGGCTTTAGGCTGTCCTTATCATAAAAATGATAAAGGACAATACGAAAGCTTAAAATTAAGCAAGTTTGAAGCCTTAACATACATTAAAGCTTTTGACTTTGGCTTACAAGTTGAGTGCAAACAAAGTCGTATCGTACAAGGTGGTAGATTAATAAGCGAAATTAAAAAGGAAATAAAAAAGCCTAAGTCAATGGACTAGGCTTTTTCTATTTCGATATTAAGGTTAGTTAAAAATATTATTTTTACGGAGGTGCTTTGAAATTTACAAATACCTCTATAATATAGGTTAAGCAAATATGCTTTATAATCTGGAGCAAATAACACACTAGGAGATATATATTTTTGGTCTATACAATAACGCTTTTTAGTATTTCGTCCGTAGTCCTCAAATACATAGATCTCTTTATGATTTTTAGTTATTTCTATCCTACAAGAGCCTCCTTTACCCTCCAGACACATGAGTAGTGTGGAGGGCTTTGGCTCGCTTCCTATAAATTCTTTAAGAGCTAACTCGTCTCTAAATACATTTTTATCTAGGTTGTCCTCTCCTAAAAGTGTAGCAAGTCGTCCCGCTACGCTCTCGTCTTGCTTTTTGTTAAGCTCTGGATAATTAGCTGGGTCAATATACTCCATATAGATAAATGCTCCGTATTTATCGCTAATTATGTAAGCCTCTCCTAGTTGTATATTGCTACACTTAAAACGCTCTAGGAGTGCGTCAGTACGCCTTAAAGCGTTAGACATTAAATATATGATTATATCTTTTCTGGCTCTGGCTATACTTTGTACTAATGAAACAATTTTACGTCCAATTTTAAGACTATTTTTGTCTATTATTTCGGGCATAAATTCGTCTATAATTAAGTATTTAATATTAAGAGGAAAATTATTCCTTTTAATGTTTGCGAAATCGTCCCACGCTATTATATAGCCGATATTCTTACCATTAAGTCTTATAGTACCGCCTTTTAACTCTGTAGTAGTGTTAAAAGCCTCGTCAAGCTCGTCCTCGTCTACGCTTGAATTTCCCTCTATAAGAGCTTTATAAAGGACTCCCTTATGTGTTTTAGGGTGGTCTGTTGCATATTGCTTTAAAGCCTCAAAAAACTTGACTCCTTTATCTTGTGCCAGAGTCTTAACTTGCTCCTTATTTTCAACCACATAAATAAAGCCAGTTTCCTCCTCAATAGCTGAAAACATAGCTGTCTTAACTGGCGTAAATGTTTTACCAATTCCACGCTTGCCAATAGCTCCACGAATAGCACAGCCGTAAGAGTCGGCTTTACTCCAATTATAATACATAGTGCTTGCGGGTCTTGGTCTAATAATCTTTATTTTATAGTTAGGCATATTATAGCCTCCTTTATATTTTATATTAAAGGTTAAGCTTAATATTGTTATTGCCTAGACACCACTCTAGTAGCTGAAAGACTCCTCGTCCTTGGTACACAGCAAACTCACAATAATAGAAATAAGAAGCCCTAACCTCGATTAAATACTAACATAATGTTATTTTATTGTCAATAGATTTGTTCGTAATACACGGACATATCACTGTACGCCATACACGGACAGAT